>JBGPJR010000021.1:0-12082 GCA_041485545.1 Terriglobia bacterium | reverse complement strand
CTAAAGCGGCATAACAATCGGCCTTGGTTCCAGTCGCACAAAGAAGACTACGAGCGTCATGTAAAGCAGCCGATGCAGGAGTTGGTGCTGCGCATCGGCGAGGCGTTCCAGCGGCTCGCGCCGGAGATGGTGGCCGAGCCCAAGGCATCTATCTACCGAATCTACCGGGACACGCGCTTCAGCCCGGACAAGACGCCTTACAAGGCTCACGTGGCCGCTGTGTTTCCGGTGCGCGGCTTGCCCAAGAACTCTGGCCCGGGTCTGTACTTCCACGTCTCTCCAGCAGAGGTATTGATCGGCGGCGGCATTTACATGCCCGACCCGCCGTTGCTCCGCGCCGTGCGCGAACAGATTGCCGCCAATCCGAGGAAGTTTCTTCGCATTGTTGAGAGCCCCGCGTTTCGCCGGGCTTTCGGAGAGCTGGAAGGGGAGCAGTTGCGCTCTATGCCCAAGGGCTTTTCAGCCGACGGCGCCGCGGCAACGTATCTGCGCTACAAGCAGTTTCTGTTTGGCGAGCAGCACCCCGCCAAGCTGGCGTGCTCGGCCCGCCTGCTGCCCACGCTGCTCAACTGTTTCGAGAAGGGTATGCCGCTGATCCGCTTCTTGAAAGAGCCGGCCGCGCGAGCCGTGGCCATCACTTCAGCGCAGGAACTCGCCCGGCCCGATTGGTAGCGGTTCCGGCTTCGCCGCTGAATCGCCAATTCAAGCCAAACTGAGTGGACAACGCGGGATGACGGCATGGACGGAAGGCAAGCCTCAGGAAGTCATTGGGTCGGCTTTCCCCGGATCAATGCCGAGCGCGGCAACGGCTTCTTTCACCACCGACTTCGGAATCTCGCCCTGGAGCGATAGCTGATACAAAGCGGCCAGCGTGATGGACTCCGCGTCCACCTCGAAGAAGCGACGCAGATGCGCGCGCGTGTCGCTGCGGCCGAAGCCGTCCGTCCCGAGAGAGTGGAGCCGCCCCGCCAACCATGGCGCGATCTGGTCGGGGACAATCTTGAGATAGTCGGTGGCGGCAATGATGGGGCCGGGCGCAGCGTCGAGCAGCGTGTTCAGATACGGCCGCCGGGGCGGCTCCTGCGGATGCAGCAGGTTCCAACGGCCCACCTCCAGCGCCTCGCGGCGCAGCAGGTTAAAGCTGGTGGCGCTCCAAACGTCGGCAGCAACGTGGAACCGCTCGGCGAGAATCTGCTGCGCGCGCAATGCCTCCCGCAGGATCGGACCGCTGCCGAGCAGCTGGACCTGCGGCTGTTTCCCGGTGCTCTCCGCCGCCGCGCGGAAGCGATACAGTCCTTTCAAAATCCCTTCGCGGACGCCCTCCGGCATCGCCGGCATCACGTAGTTCTCGTTGTACATGGTGATGTAGTAGAAGCAGTCTTCCTGTTCCTGATACATGCGGCGGATGCCGTCCTGCACGATCACAGCGGTTTCGTACGCGAAGGCGGGATCGTAGGAAACGACCGTGGGGACGGTGCTGGCCAGCACGTGGGAATGACCGTCCTGGTGCTGCAAGCCTTCGCCGTGGAGCGTCGTGCGGCCGGCGGTGCCGCCCATTAAGAAACCTTTGCCGCGGGCGTCGGCGCAGGACCAGATCAGGTCGCCGATGCGCTGAAATCCAAACATGGAATAGAAGCAGAAGAACGGGATGGCGTTCACGCCGTGCGTGGCATATGCGGTGCCGGCGGCAATGAAGGAGGACATGGAACCAGCTTCCGTGATTCCTTCCTCCAGAATCTGTCCATCCTTGGCCTCGCGGTAGTAAAGAAAGACATCCGAGTCCACGGGCTCATAAAGCTGCCCCTGGCTGGCGTAGATGCCCACCTGCCGGAACAGTGACTCCATTCCGAAAGTGCGGGCCTCGTCGGGGATAATGGGGACAACCAGTTTGCCGATGTCGGGGTGTTTGAGCAGAATCGTGAGTAGGCGCACGAAGGCCATAGTGGTCGAGACTTCGCGATTCCCGGAACCCTGGTAGAACTCGGTGAAAAACTCCGCGTCGGGCGCCTGCAGCGGCTTGGCGCGCACCATGCGTTGGGGAAGAAAGCCGCCCAAAGCCTGCCGCCGCCGGAGCAGGTACTGCGTCTCTTCGCTGCCCTCCGGAGGCCGGTAAAACGGGGTTTCGTCAATCTGCTCTTCGGGGATCGGAATGTCGAAGCGGTCCCGGAAGATTTTCAGTTCTTCCTCGTTGAGCTTCTTCTGCTGATGGGTGATGTTGCGGCCCTCGCCCGCTTCTCCCAGGCCATATCCCTTGATGGTCTTGGCCAGGATGACGGTCGGTGACCCGGTGTGCTCCAGGGCTTCGCGGTACGCCGCGTACACCTTTTCCGGATCGTGCCCGCCGCGTCTCAATTTCTTGATCTGGTCGTCGGTGAGCTGCTCGACCATGCGCAGCAGTTCCGGGTACTTGCCGAAAAAGTGGGCGCGGGTGTAATCCCCGGTGCGCACGGCATAGTTCTGATAGTCGCCGTCCACGGCCTCTTCCATGCGGCGCACCAGCAAGCCCTGCGTATCTTGCGCCAGCAGGGGATCCCAGTCATTCCCCCAAATCACCTTGATGACGTGCCATCCGGCGCCGCGAAATACCGCCTCCAGCTCCTGGATGATTTTTCCGTTGCCGCGCACGGGCCCGTCCAGCCGCTGCAGGTTGCAGTTGATCACAAAGATCAGGTTGTCCAGCTTTTCGCGCGAGGCGAGCGTGAGGGAGCCCAGCGTTTCCGGCTCATCGCACTCGCCGTCGCCGAGGAACGCCCAGACCTTCCGCTCGCCGCAGTTGTGCAGCCCGCGATCCCGCAAATAGCGATTGAAGCGTGCCTGGTAAATGGCAGAGATGGGAGAGAGCCCCATGGAAACGGAGGGGAACTCCCAGAAATTGGGCATCAGCCACGGATGCGGATAGGAGCTGAGTCCGGGATGCTCGCGCAGTTCGCGGCGGAAGCAGGCCAAGTGCTCCGCACTGAGCCTGCCCTCCAGAAAGGCGCGCGCGTAAACCCCCGGAGAGGCGTGGCCCTGGAAATAAACCACGTCGCCGCATTCACGCTCCGACTTGGCATGGAAGAAGTGGTTAAAGCCGACCTCCAGCAGAGTGGCGAGCGAGGCGTAAGTCGAGATATGCCCGCCAATGCCGGGGTCCTCGCGGTTGGCTCGCACGACCATGGCCAGCGCGTTCCAGCGGACTAGGCTCTTGATGCGCCGCTCGATGGCGCGGTCGCCGGGATAGGGGGGTTGCATCTCGCGCGGGATGCTGTTGACGTAGGGGGTGTTGACTCCCAACTGCGGTAACAAGCCGCGGCGCTGGGCCGTGCGCAGGAGCTGGCGCAGCAGATGCTGCGCAGCGTCTGGCCCCTCGGTTTCGATCACCTCTTCGAGCGATTCCACCCATTCGCGCACCTCTTCCGCGTCGGCGGCAGGAGCAGCCGCATTGGCGCCGTCGGACGGGATGCCCCCTGTAACAGTTGGTCCTGTTGTCTCCTGACCCATGAGCAAGAAGCCTCCAGCTTTGGAAGCTCTGAGCCTTAGTATGGAGTCAAACCCGAGTGGAGACAAGGGCAGGCCGGCAATCCTCACGCACTTGGAGAAACAAAGCGCGCTCATGCGCCACAACGTATCGGAGAATCAACCTGGCCATAAATGGATTGGTCCCTGAGGCGACTCCGGGAGCCCCAGCGGCATCCAATCTGTTACGCTAGGGGCTATCGTGGACAACATACCGCACATTCTCGCTGTGGGGACAGCGACGCCGCCGTGCTGCTTCACGCAGGAGCAGGTTCTCCGCTTGGCAAATTACACTCAACCCGCCGCTCGGAAGATTTTCCTGAACAGCGACGTGGAGACTCGCCATCTGTTTCTGGACCCGCAACAGTTTTCGATCAACGAAGGTCCTGACGTGTTGCAGGAGCGATATCGAAAAGGAGCGCTGCTGCTGGCGCGACAGGCTGCCGAATGCTGCCTGGCGCAGGCGGGCCTGAACCCGGATCAGATTCACTGCCTGCTGGTCTGCTCCTGCACGGGATATCTCTGTCCGGACCTATCCACGCTGCTCGTCAAGGAAATGGGATTTTCGCGGCAGGTGCAGCGCGGCTCGCTGATGGGCCTGGGCTGCGCCGGGGCACTGCCCGGACTACAGCGGGCGTACGATCACGCGCGAGCGTATCCGGAGCATGACGTGCTTCTCATTGCGGTGGAGCTGTGCTCGGCCGCCTACTACATCGACGACACGCTGGAAACCATTGTGGCCAACGCCATCTGCGCCGACGGTGCCGCGGCCTGCCTGCTGAGCTGCCGCGGAGAAGGCCCGCGGATCGCAGGATTTGCGACGGTGATCCAGCCGGAGCATCAGGAGTTGGTTGGATTCGGCCATCGCCAAGGACGCCTGCGAGTGATTCTGGCCCCGGAGATTCGCGATTTGGCGCCGCCCATCGTGCGCGCCGTCCTGGACGAACTGCTGCCCAGCCGCGGGCTGCAGCCGAGCGACATCCGGCACTGGCTGCTGCATCCGGGCGGGCGCAAAGTGATTGATCGCGTGCAAGAGGCGCTCGGGTTGAGCGACCAAGACGTAGCGCGGTCCCGGGGCGTGTTGCGACGCTACGGAAACATGTCGTCGCCCACTGTCTTGTTCGTGCTGCGGGAGCTGCTGGCGGCCGGTGCGGCGCGTTCTGGCGACCGGGGCGTACTGCTGGCGCTGGGACCGGGTTTCGCAGCCGAGGCCGCTCTGCTGGAATGGTGAAAGCGAATGCGAAGAAAGGTTTGAGGAAGGAGGAATATGACGAGGCTTTCATGGATGCTTATTCCGCTGGCGTTTCTGCTAGCCGTTGCCATGCGCGGCCAGGCGCCCGCTGATCAACAGCCGGTGCACGAGATTCATATGACCGCGAAAAAATACGAATTCCAACCGGGCGAGTTGCACGTGACGGCTGGCGAAAGGGTGCGGCTGCTGATCACGGCCCTAGACCGCGACCACGGCCTCGAAATCAAGGCCGTTGGGGTGAAGGTGAACTTGAAGAAGGGTGTGGAAACCGCCGTGGAGTTCACCGCGGCGCAGCCCGGCGAGTTCGAGTTCAAGTGCGCCAACTTTTGCGGCCTGGGACACGGCGGGATGAAGGGAAAACTGATTGTAGAGGCGCTCGGCTCCCCCATGTAACGAGCGCTAGCTGCCGGAAGGTTGGTAGACGTAGCTGGGCCGCGTGCGGACGATCAGCTTGCCGAGTTCGGCGGACCTAGCCTCTACACTCAGTTTGTGCGCGCCTACCTTGGTGCCCGTCGGGACGGCAAACTCCAGCACATACTGGTTCCGAATGTCGTAGGCAATCTTGGTCGCGAGGGCTTCGACCTCCTCCGTACTTTGCGGGAAATAAGACGCCCCGCCGGAGATCCGCGTGATGGCCTCAAGCGTCTTGCGCGCCTGGGTGCGCTTGCTGGAAGGCTCCTGGCTGAGCAGGCCGATGGCGTAGACCGTCACCTCGGCCTTTTGGAGAATCGCGAGCAGTTCCTTTTCTGCGGTGTCGCTGGAGTCATCCTCCCCGTCGCTCACGACTAGCAGGACTTTTTTCCCTTTGGTCGCATTCCGGAAGTGAACCACGGCCATGTGAACCGCATCCAGCAGCGCCGTCCCGCCCCACATGCGCACGTCCGAGAGTCCATGCTCCAGCGCCGAAATGTCGCTGGTGAAGTCCTGTGTCAACTCCGCGGTGTCCTTGAAGTTCACGACGAAGACTTCGTCCGCGGGATGGCTCGCCCGCACCAAGGCTAGGGCCGCCCCATTCACGGCGGAGCGCTTGTCTGCCATGCTGGCGCTGCTGTCTACGACCAGTCCCATGGAAACCGGAATATCGCGGTTGGAAAAGCCGCTGAGCGGCACCAGCTTGCCGTCCTGGAAAACGCGGAAGGCCTGCTGCGGCAGACCCGTGATGAGGCGCTGGTTGCGGTCCAGCACCGCAGCGTTCAGTACCACGCGGTCCACCTCGGTGCGGAAAACCGCGTCGCCTCCAGACCTTGCGCCGGGCGTTTGCGACGCAGATGGCGGCGACTGCCCCTTCGCAGAGAACATGGCCAGCGGCCCAAGAAGGGCTAGGAGCAAGATCAGGGCGCCGCTCGATTTTGCGTTGTACGGCACGATGCTTCCAGTGTATCGGGTGGAGAACATCCGTACAACCGCCCCGCGTGACCGAACGATCACCTCAAAGGTTCAGCACTTCGTTGCGCGCTGCTTCGTCGCCAACGCCCTAGATTTGCGGCATCTGCGGGCCACGCAGTGGATTGCAGGCCACCCTTTGAGGGATAATGACGAAGGGGCCGAGAATGAAAGTAGAGGTTGAGGCATACAGCGGATTCAAGGCCAACGAAAAGCCGCGCAGCTTCCGGCTCAACGAGTGCCGGTATCAGGTGCGAGAGGTCTGCGATCAGTGGTACGGGCCGGAGTCGTCCTACTTCAAGGTGCGTGCGGACGACGAAAACCTCTACATCTTGCAGTACTGGCCCGGCAGGGAAGAGTGGAGTCTGGAAGCGTTCCGCGCCGGCAACCCCAGTTGACCACGCGGCGCCATCCCAGACAAGTTTGCAATCCGTGTGTTGATTCCCGTCCATGAAATCCATCATCGTCGGCACCGCCGGACACATCGACCATGGCAAGAGCGCTCTGGTGCGCGCGCTGACCGGCACAGACCCCGACCGGTTGGAGGAAGAAAAGCGCCGCGGCATCACCATTGACATCGGCTTTGCCACCATCGATCTCGACAGCCAGTACCGGCTAGGTTTTGTCGACGTCCCCGGCCACGAGCGGTTCGTCAAGAATATGCTGGCCGGCGTGGGAGGCATTGACCTGGTGCTGCTGGTGATCGCCGCGGACGAATCCATCCAGCCGCAGACGCGCGAGCATTTTGACATCTGCCGCCTGCTGGAAATTCCCCGCGGCTTGATTGTGCTCACCAAGTCCGACTTGGTGGACTCGGACACGCTGGAGCTGGCCAAGCTGGATGTGGAGGAATTCGTTCAGGGCTCGTTTCTGGAAGGCGCTGCGGTGCTGGCCGTCAGTTCGCGCACCGGCGCGGGACTCGCCGAGTTGCGGGAGGCGCTGCGCCGTGTGGCGGCGGAGGTTCCCGCGAAGGACTCCTCCCGCCATTTCCGCCTGCCCATCGACCGTGCCTTCGTGATGAAGGGTTTCGGGACCGTCATCACCGGGACCCTGGTCTCCGGGCAGATTCGCAAGGAAACGGAAGTCGAGGTGCATCCCACCGGCAAGAAGCTTCGCGTGCGGGGTATTCAGGTCCACGGCCGCGCGGTAGACACGGCGTTTGCCGGCCAGCGCACGGCGCTGAATTTGAGCGGAGCGGAAACCGGGGAACTGGTTCGTGGCATGACGCTGACCGAGCCGGGCCGCTTCGTGGGCACTCGGCGCGTGGACTGCCTGTTGCAATTGCTGCCTTCGGCGCCTCCGCTCAAAAATGGCGCGCAAGTCCATTTCCACGTCGGCACGGCCGAGATGATCGCCACGGCCGTCTGCCTGGAGGGTCCCCAGGATGGGAGCGCCGAAAAGCGCGTTCCGCCAGGCCATACTGCCTTTGTGCAGTTCCGGCTCCGCGACCCCGTGCTGCTGCTGCCCGGAGACCACTTCATCATCCGCAAGCTCTCGCCGCTGCTCACCATCGGCGGTGGGCGCGTGCTGGATAACTGGGTGCCGACGTCGACCGTTTCTGTCCGGGCCGTAAAGCCGCAGGAGATGCACCAGCATCTGGAGGTTTTGAACTGGGCAAACCGCGAAGAGATTCTTAACGAGATTGTGCGTTGCAGCCCGGGCCGGTGGATGGCGATGGAGGATCTCATCGCCCGCACCGGGTGGCTCCCGGAGGAGTGCCGGCAGGCGGTCGGAGCGCTCGGGCAAGCCGGGCAACTGACCGTTCTATCGGAGAAGCCCTTGCGATTCGCTCAGACCGCGTATCTGCAGGAGCTGACCGCGGCCGTTTTGGACAGCCTCCAGAGATTCCACCAAACAAACCCGCTCCTGCCGGGCGCTTCCCTCGAGGCCATGCGCGCCAAAGCCCTGTCCCGCGCGCCTTCGCTGCTGGCCGACGAGGTGCTGCGGCAGCTTGTGGAGCGGAAACTGATTGTCGTGAGCGGAGAGATCATCCGGCTGGGCTCGCATAAGATTGTCCTGAAAGAAGACGAGGCGCAGGCCAAGCAGCAGATTGCGCGCGCCTTTGAGAAAGCGGGATTGACGGTGCCCTCCGTGAAGGAGGTGCTGCAAAAACTGCCTCTCGAAAGGCTCCGCGCCGAGAAGATTTTGCAGATCCTGATTCAGGAAGGGGCGCTCGTGCGCGTCTCCGAAGAGTTGGTCTTCCACTCCACGACTCTGCGGCAGTTGCGCCACCTGCTGGCGCAGTTCAAGTTACGAAACGACCGCATCAGCGTGAGCGCGTTCAAAGACCTGGCCCAGGTTAGCCGCAAGTACGCCATCCCGCTGCTGGAATATCTGGACCGCGAGCGGGTCACGCGCCGGGCGGGCGATGAGCGGATCCTGCTCTAAGCGCAACGTGTGCCGCTTGTTGCCCGGGAAGAGACGTGCAAAGCCTGCGGTTGTATCTGGCGGGCTACAGGCTTAGAATACTTCCCAGGAGGCTCGTTATGTATAGCCAACAGCTGGTCGCTCTTTGGATCGGCTCCATCGGCCTGCCGGAATGGATTGTCATCATCGCGCTGGCTCTGCTGATCTTCGGCGGCAAGAGGCTGGGAGAGATCGGCAAGGGCCTGGGCGAGGGCATCCGGAACTTCCGTTCCGCCGTGAAGGATGAGAAGCCCGAGCCCGACAAGAGTAGCAAGACTTCCTGAGCCGCGTTATTTGATGGAAGCACTAATGACGCTGTCCTCAACGTCAGCGCCAGCCTCCATAAGCGGTTTCTAGCTCCTTCAGCATTGTGTACACCAGCGAGATTGGCAAGCCCACCACGTTGAAATAGCATCCCTCAATCCGCTCCACGAATTTCGATGCCAGTCCTTGGATGCCGTAGGCTCCGGCTTTGTCGAAAGGCTCGCCGGTGCTGACGTACTGCTGGAGTTCCTCCTCCGTCAGGGGTGCAAAGCGTACCGTGGTGGTTGCTAACCGGACATCCTGGCGGACTGTGCCGCTCTCGGCCTGAAACATCAGACAAACGCCCGTTAACACCTGGTGCTCTCGCCCGGAAAGCATCCGGAGCATCGCGGTGGCCTCCTCCCAAGAGGCTGGCTTGCCCAAGACGCGGCCGTCGACGACTACGACGGTGTCTGCTGCCAATACCGGCGTTCGGCAGGGCTGCCCGGCCGCAACCAGCGCCGCGGCCGCCTTTGCGGCTGCCAGTCGGCAGACGAGGTCAGCCGGCGTTTCGCCCGGCTGCGGGCCTTCCTCCACCTCCGTCGGCACCACGTCAAACGCGAAGCTGGCCGCTTGCAGAATCTCTTTGCGGCGGGGCGAGGCGGAAGCCAGGAGCAGCTTCCCGCCGGCAAAGCGGTTGGCAAAGAAATGGGACAACGGGTTGGCTCCTTCCGGCGCCGCCTGCGCTCGAAACAATGTATACTACCCTGCCTAGAACATGCGCGCGGTGCGAGAATTACTACCGGAAGCGATGCGGCGAGCGATGCAGAACTCGCTTGGGCCGGAGGAGATGCTGCGCGCGTGCTGGCCCCTGGTGGTGGGCTCTCGCCTGGCCGAGACGGCGCGCCTGAAAAGCCTTCGAGGTTCCCTGTTGACCGTGAGCGTGCCGGATGCGGCCTGGCGGTCGTGCCTGGAATCCATGTCCAACGTCCTCTTGGAGGCGGCCAATGATTTTCTCGGCAGACCGCTGTACACTGCAATCCGTTTTGTAATCGAAACGCCGCCAAGGGCTCCGCGTGAGTTGCGGGAGCGTCCGCGGCCGGCCCGGGCGGCACTGTCCGCTCCGATCTCCGCAGACCCGATCCGGGACGCCGGAGTTCGGGAGTCCTTTGCCCGCTCCGCCGCCAAGTATTTCGCCAGAGACCCGGAGCGTATGCGATGAAAATTACCGAGCAGGATGTGCGGTATGTAGCCGCGCTCGCCAACCTGGAATTGGACGCGCAGGAGACCGCTCGGATGGCCGCCGATCTGGATGCGATCCTGGCGTACGTGGAGAAGCTCGACGAACTGGATACATCGGCGGTGCAACCCATGGCCCAGGTGCTCTACGACGCTCCGGAAGAGTTCACCCTGCGAGCCGATCAAGACCGGCCGAGCTTTCCGCAGGAGCAATCGCTTGGAAACGCCCCCGAGCGCGGCGCCGGCCATTTCAAAGTGCCGAAGGTGATCGAGCGCTGAGCAGGAAGTCGAGAGCATGAGTCTGGACGTTTCCCAGTGGCAAATCCAAGACGTGCGGCAGGCGCTCGCCACCAAGCAGGCCAGCGCGCAGGAGATCTGCGCTGCCGTGCTGGCGCGGATTCAAGAGCAGAACGCCGCGACGAACGCCTTCCTCACCATAACCGGGGATCGCGCCCTGGCGCGGGCCGCCGCGGTGGACCGCGAGATCGCGGCGGGCAAGCCCTTGCCGCGCCTGGCCGGGGTTCCCATCGCCGTAAAGGATGTCATTCAGATTGAAGGGGTGCGCAACACCTGTGCCTCGCAGATTCTTAGAAACTTCATTGCGCCGTACACGGCCACGGCCGTGGAACGCTTGGAGGCCGCCGGAGCGGTCGTGGTCGGCAAGACCAACTGCGACGAGTTTGCCATGGGCTCCTCCAACGAAAACTCAGCGTTCGGCCCCGTGCACAACCCCTGCGACCTGGAGCGCGTTCCCGGCGGCTCCAGCGGTGGATCGGCTGCCGCCGTGGCCGCCGGCATGGCCGTGGCCTCGCTCGGCAGCGACACCGGAGGCTCCGTGCGCCAGCCCGCCTCCTTCTGCGGCGTCGTGGGTTTGATGCCGACCTACGGCCGCATCTCTCGCTACGGTCTGGTGGCCTATGCGTCTTCGCTCGATCACATCGGACCGTTTGCACGCACGGTGCTCGACGTGGCGGAACTGCTTTCGGTGATGGCGGGCCGCGATCCGTTGGACTCCACATCGGCGGCGGTCTCCGTGCCCGATTACGGGAAGGAGTTGGCCGGTTCGGTGAAAGGCCTCCGGATCGGCGTGCCGCGCGAGTATTTTGCGGAAGGGCTTTCCGCAGCCGTTCGCGGGCGCATCGAAGCGGGCCTGCAGGTGCTCCGGGGACTGGGCTGCGAGATTGTGGACATCACGCTGCCGCACACCGAATACGCGGTGGGTTGCTATTACGTCATCGCCACGGCGGAAGCCAGCGCCAACCTGGCGCGCTACGACGGGGTGCGCTACGGCCACCGGGCCCAGGATGCGGCAACGCTCAGCGACATGTACCGCAAGACGCGCCGCGAAGGCTTTGGGACGGAGATCAAGCGTCGCATCATGCTGGGAACTTACGTGCTCAGCGCGGGCTACTACGACGCGTATTATCTGAAGGCGCAGAAGGTGCGCAGTTTGGTGGCGTCCGATTTTTCGAAGGCCTTCGAGAAGGTGGATGCTATTGTCACCCCCACGGCTCCGACGCCCGCCTTCCGCATCGGCGAGAAGACCGCCAACCCGCTGGAGATGTATCTCTCCGACATCTACACGATTACCGGAAGCCTGGCGGGAATTCCCGGCATCTCGGTGCCCTGCGGACGGGTGCCAGCGCCCGGCGCCACAGCCAGCGCCAGCACGCCTCAGCTTCCCGTCGGGATGCAAGTCTTCGCCCGCCACTTTGACGAAGCTCGCCTGCTGCGCCTGGCCCACCAATTCGAACGGGCGGCGGTTTCCGATTGAGCGTCGGTCCGGACACGCCCATCTGTTGGTGTGTGTCGGGGCGCGTTTTTTCTTGCTTGTGTGCCGGATGTGCCTGTGGCATAATCCGCGCGATTTCCCCGCTGCCGACTCCAGGGGATGCTTGAAGAACGGGAGGAAGCCATGGCAGCCCATCGCCTGGGAGACATCATTGACGACTACTGCTCGCGGTGCCGCTTGCTAACGAATCACTCCATCGCGGCGATTGTTGGCGACGAGATCAAGAAGGTCATCTGCCGGACCTGCCAGCATACCCACGACTACAAGCACGG
>JBGPJR010000020.1:0-12575 GCA_041485545.1 Terriglobia bacterium | reverse complement strand
TTTGCAAACCTGCAATTCCTAGACAATTTTCCTGAGGTTGCGAAAACAGATCCGGTGCCTAGGAAGAGGCGCCGACGGCGGCGCGCGTACCGCGGCGCAGGCGTGCGGCGCGCACCGTGTTGACCATCAGCATGGCGATGGTTAGCGGCCCCACGCCACCCGGCACCGGCGTCAGCGCGCCGGCAACCGGCGCCACGCTGACCGGGTCCACGTCGCCGATGAGCGTCGTGCCTTTGGCTTCGAAGTCCTGGAGCTTTTTGGGGTTGTTGGGGAAGTAGCGGAGCACATCTTCGCGGCGCGTCAACTGGCTGGTGCCCACGTCAATGACGGTCGCGCCGGGCTTGACGAACTCACCGGTGACCATGCCGGGCTTGCCGAGCGCGGCAATCAGGATGTCACCTTCGCGGCAGACTTCGGGGAGGTTGCGGGTCTTCGAGTGGCAGATTGTAACCGTAGCGTTGCCGTGCATCAGCAACAGGGCAACGGGTTTGCCCACGATGTCGCTCCGGCCGATCACCACGGCGCGCTGGCCTTCGATGGGAATACCGCTACGCCGGAGAATCTCGAGAATCCCGGCGGGCGTGCAAGGGACTAGTCCCGGCCGGCCTTGCACCAGGTTGCCGACATTGACTGGATGCAACCCGTCCACATCCTTCTCTGGGTCCAGCGCCAGCAGCACCCGCTTGGAGTCCACCTGCGGCGGGAGTGGCAACTGCACCAGGATGCCGTCGACATCGTCCTGGCGATTGAGCCGGTCAACGTGCGCCAGCAGTTCCGAGGTCGTGGTTGCGTCGGGCAGTTCGATCCGCTGGCTCGACATGCCGAGCTCTTTGCAGGTCTTGACTTTGTTGCGGGTGTACAGCTCGGAGGCCGGATTGTTGCCGACCAGAATAACGCTCAAACCCGGCAGGATGCCCCTCTGGCGCAGTTGCTCGATCTCCGCGGTGAGCTCCGCTTTGATCTGGTCGCGAATGGCATTGCCGTTCAGGATGCGTGCCGACACGTCTCGTGCTCCTTTGCACCGATACCAGGCTGCCGCGGAAGAAGGAAACCTGCAAGCAGCGGTCCGCTACTCCAAATCGGGCGGCGTGATTCGGGTGATCCAGGTGTCGTAGTCACCGCCGTAGCCCACCCGTTCATGCTGGGCGCGAATGCGGTGGTCGATCGCAGCGATGAGCTCCTCGGAAAGCGGCGGAATCGTACGGATCTGCTCCTGCACTGCCAGGGCCTGTGCCGCGCCGCGCGCCGCGGCGGGCGCCGTGATGGCGGAGATGTCGCGACTTCCTTCTCCCCCGTCTCCCACACCGAGGTACCGCTCGATGACCTGCTCGGTGACTTTCTGGCTGTGCACCAGAGAGACACGGATGTTGCCCTGGCCCGTCACCACATTGCCGACTCCGAATACCCGGTCGTTCCCCTTATACTGCGGGGTTTCCTCGCCGGCAAACTCGTAGTATTCACCCTTCATGACGACTCCGGGAATCATCTCGGGCACTGAGCCGATGGAGGAGATAATCATCGGCGCGCGCACCTCATGCTCAGAGCCGGTCACGGGCGTGGCCTTGCGGCCTTCCACACGGGTCTCAGCGAGCTGCAGTCCCACCAAACGGCCGGCCTCCACCACGAGGCCTTGCGTCAGGCGGCGGTCCTGAAAGCGGAACAGATACTTGTCGCGCGCCAGCCGCAACACTTTCTGCCGGACCGACTCGGTCTTGGCCAACTGCTCCGGCGTAGCGTTCTCGGGAGGCTGGGCCAGCGGCATGTCCTGCTCGCGGCGTCGGTAGAGGAGCAAGCAGCCCTTGACGCCCAGATCCTGCGGCTCGATGCCGTGCACTTTGCACGCCGCCGGAATGCCCTTTTTCTCCAACTCGTGCATGTTGGTGCTGACGCCGCGGGCTTTCAGCGCCCGCTCGTAATTTTCTAGCTGCAGCACCTTGACCACGTCCAGGGAGGCGAGCCCTCCGCCCAGCACCAGCACCTCGTCCGGAGGGTCGTAGCGCAGGCCCGTGTAGCCCTTCTCGTTCTTGTGGTTATACCAGTAGATGAAGGGGTTCTGATAGATGAGGCCCTTGCCGACGTACTGCTCCGCGCCAGGGATGCCGATCTCGCGGTCGCGCCAGGCGCCGTTGGCGAGAATGACGGCGGAGAAACCCCACTCTTCGGTGAGTTCCCGGAAGCTGACATCCTGGCCCAGCTTGGTAGAGGGAACGAAGACCACGTTCGGCTTTTTCAGGCGCGCGTCAATGCGCTCGTACTCCTGCTTGCGCTGTTCCACATGCCAGCGCGGCAAGCCGTCTTCAATCTTCCCGTAGGGCCGCATGTTCTGCTCGATGACGGCGACTTTGATGCCGTGGCCGGCCAGAATCTCGGCGGCGACCGAGCCGGCCACTGCTCCTCCCACGACGGCCACAAAGTGCCGCTTACCCGCTGGCATAAAGGTCCTCCGGAGGTTGGCGCAAACTCGCCCGCGCAGGACGGCTCGTAGAAATCCAGGAGCGCAACTCTAACGAGGAATTTCCTCGAGCGACAGATTTTCAGTATACCATGGACCTCACAGCGGGGACTGGGAAGCTCCGGAGATGGATATATGTCCCAAGCCGTCGGCAGAGAATTAGGCAATATCGTAGGGCCAGAGGCCGTGCTGTCAGCGCCGGAAGACCTCATGCTGTATGAGTACGATGGGTCCGTGGAGCGCGCGCGGCCGCACGCCGTGGTATTCCCGTCCTCGACTGAACAGGTCGCGGCGCTCGTTCGCTGGGCCGTGGAGCGCGGCCTGCCGGTAGTCGCACGCGGCGCGGGAACGGGCTTGAGCGGCGGCGCGATTGCCGTTGAGGGCGGACTGATGATCGGCTTCTCACGCATGAATAAAATCCTGGACATTGATATTGAGAACCAGCGCGCGGTGGTGCAGCCGGGCGTCGTGAACCTGGACCTTTCGAGCGCGGCGGCCCCGAGCGGCTATTACTTCGCTCCCGATCCCTCCAGCCAAAAGGCGTGCACGCTGGGCGGCAACGTGGCGGAGAATGCCGGCGGGCCGCATACGCTGGCCTACGGCGTGACAACGAACCACGTGCTGGGATTGGAACTGGTGCTGCCAAACGGCGAAGTTCTGCACACCGGCGGGAGAGTGTTAGACGTGCCCGGGTACGATCTCACCGGTTTGTTCGTGGGCTCCGAAGGAACGTTAGGGATCGTCACGGAGATCATCGTCCGCCTGACGCGCCTGCCCGAAACCGTTCAGACGCTTCTGGCGATCTTCGACACGGTGGACGACGCCGCGGAAACCGTTGCCGAGATCACGGCGCGCGCCATCACGCCGGCGGCTTTGGAAATGCTGGATCAGATGACGCTGCAGGCCGTGGAGGCGGCGAGCCAGGCCGGCTATCCGCTGGATGCGGCGGCGGTGCTGCTGATCGAGGTGGAAGGCCTACGCGAACAGGTGGAAACGCAGGCCGAGCAAATCGGCGAAGTCTGTCAGCGTCACGCCGCGCGCACCGTGCGCACCGCGCAATCGGAGGCCGAGCGGCAGCGGCTGTGGGCGGGGCGCAAGGGCGCCTTTGGTGCGCTCGGCCGCATCGCCCCGAACTTTTACGTCCAGGACGGGGTGATCCCGCGCACGCGCATCGCCGAGACCTTGCGCTTCATCCAAGGCGTGGGCGATCGGCTCGGCCTCAAGATCGCCAACGTGTTCCACGCGGGAGACGGCAACCTGCACCCCAACATCCTCTACGATGCACGCGACCGGGAGCAGAACCGCAAAGTGGTCGAGGCGGGGGCGGAGATTCTGGCTTTCTGCGTGTCGCTGGGCGGCTCCATCACGGGCGAGCATGGAGTGGGCATCGAGAAGAATAATCTGATGCCGCTGCTGTTTACCGAGCAGGACCTGACCGTAATGGGGACGCTCAAATCGGTCTTCAACCCGGAGGGGCGCTTCAACCCATCCAAGGTGTTTCCGACCACCAAAGGCTGCGGCGAGATTCGCGTCCCGCCGCAGTTCCCCTTCTGAACGCAATTGAAACCCGTGTGATGCCTGAACGGAGAGCGCTGGTGCCCACACCATCCTGGCAGAAGAACGTGGAAGAAATTGTCGGGCCGGCCAGCGTGAACTATCAGATGGACTGGCTGCGCCAGCGCGGCTGGGAAGGCGCTATGCCGCAGGCGATTGCGTTTCCCTCCAAGCGCGAGGAAGTTGGTGAGCTGCTGCGACTGGCACGCGCTGCGCGATTGCGCGTGGCGCCTGCGGGCAACGGAACCAAGTTGCGGATGGGCGGAACAGGTCAGCCCGTGGACTTGGTTGTTTCTCTCGCGCGTATGAAGCGCATCACGGACTATCCCGCGAGCGACCTAACAATTTCCGTGGAAGCGGGCCTGCCGGTACGCGAGCTGGCGGCGGCGCTCGCCGCCGAGCGGCAAATGCTCCCGCTTGATGTGCCCTGCGCCGCGGAGGCAACGATCGGCGGCGTAGTGGCCGCGAATTCAACCGGTCCGCGGCGGCTCGCTTGCGGTTCCTGGCGCGACTTGGTGCTGGGAGTGCATTTCGTCACCGCCGAGGGGGTTCTGGCGAAGGGCGGAGGCAAGGTCGTCAAGAACGTCGCAGGCTACGACCTGCCCAAACTGCTGATCGGGTCCATGGGAACCCTGGCGGTGATTGTCGAAATCGCTTTCAAGGCTCTCCCGATACCGCCGACGAGCGCCACGTTTCTGCTGCTCTTTTCCAACGCGGCGGCCGCACTGGAAGCGTCGCGGCGCATCCGCCACTCACCCTTGGCGCCGCAGGCGCTGGATTTGTTGGATGCTGCTGCGGGGTCGCTGGCCGGACACGCCGGTCTCGCTGCTCCGTTCACGCTACTGGTCGCGGCAGCCGGATCCGAAGCGGTGCTGGACCGTTTTGAGCGCGAATTGCACAGCCTCCTGCGCGGGCTAGGAGGCGACCTTGCGCTTCTTCGGAGCGAAGAGGAGTCCGCACTGTGGAGGACCGTACAGGAGCTGACCCCAACCTTTCTGCGCTCGCGCCCGGATGGCATCGTGGTCAAAGTGTCGCTTCCGCTGACTGAGATGGGTGGCTTCCTGGCGCAGACACAAACAACGGCGGCTGCGAACGCTATCAACAGCGCCAGCGTGGCGCGCGCCGGAAGCGGGATCGTCTACTGCTATCTGTCCAGCGGTACGGAGGCTGGTGACGCTGTCGACAAGCAGCTCGTCCGCACGAGTGAGCTGCTGCTCGAAGCGGCGGAGCGCGCCGGCGGGCGGGCGATGGTCGAGTGGTGTCCCGCAGCAGTCAAGAGCAGAATGAATCTATGGGGAACGCCGCGCGATGACTTCGCCTGGATGCGCCGCGTCAAAGAAGCCATGGACCCAGGCGGCATGTTGAATCCGGGCCGCTTCTATGGCGGGATTTGAGCACAGTCACGAGCGAGATGGCGTGAACGTCGCAGAGATGGACAAACCGGCAGCGAGCGGTTTTGCAGGGCCGGACAAACCCGAGTGGGCGGATTATTCCCGCTGCATTCACTGCGGGCTGTGCCTGAACTACTGCCCCACCTATCGCGAGCTGGGCGTGGAAATGGATTCGCCGCGCGGCCGCATCTACCAGATGGCCGCGGTAGATGAGGGCCGACTGCCGATTGGCGAGAGTTTTGTTCGCCACGTTGATCTGTGCCTGGACTGCCGCTCCTGCGAGACGGCCTGCCCTTCGGGCGTCGAGTACGGCAAGCTGGTCGAGGCAGCCCGCGCGCAGATTGAGCGCCACTACCGCCGGCCCTGGCCGGTGCGGCTGGCGCGCTGGCTGGTGTTCCGCCACTTGTTTCCTTCACCGGCAAATTTGAAAGTCGCGGGTTCGCTGTTACGTTTCTATCAATCTTCCGGGCTGCGCGAGCTGGTGCGGCGAGGCGGGTTGCTCGAAAGCTTCCCGCGACTGGCTGAGCTGGAGGCGCTGGCGCCGCAGGCGGAGGCTCCGACCTTCTTCCCGCAAATCGGCAAGACCTTTCCGGCGCGCGGGCAGCGCCGGTTCCGCGTGGCCCTGCACGCGGGTTGCATCGCCAACTTCGCATTCGCGCGATTGCAGGACGCTACGGTGCGCGTGCTCCAGGAGAATGGCTGCGAGGTGGTCGTCCCGAAAGCGCAAATCTGTTGCGGGGCCTTGCATGTTCACGCCGGCCTGCGGGATCTGGCCCGCGAACTGGCGCGCTGTAACATCGCGGCGTTCCCGCACGACGTGGACGCCATCGTCACTAACGCGGCGGGCTGCGGCTCCACTCTGAAGGAATACGAGTATCTGCTGAAGGATAACGCCGAGTGGGCCGGACGCGCTCGGACGTTCGCGGCCCGGATGAAAGATGCGACGGAGTTTCTGGCCGAGGCCGGGCTGACGCAGGAGTTGCGGCCCTGGCAGGGCAGCGTAACGTACCAGGACTCCTGCCATCTGCTGCACGGCCAGAAAGTGGGCCAGGCGCCGCGGCAATTGCTCGAAGCGATACCAGGCTTGCAATTGATCGAGCTGCCGCATTCCGACATCTGCTGCGGGAGTGCTGGAATTTATAACATTACCGAAACCAAACTGGCGATGCAGTTGCTGCGGAGCAAAATGGAAGCCGTGAACGGCACCGGCGCGGAAACCGTGGCCACGGCCAATCCGGGATGCATCTTGCAGTTGCGCGCCGGCGTGAAGCTCTACGGGCGCGGGCAGCAGGTGCTGCATGTGCTGGAGCTGCTTGACCGCGCGCGGCCCTCGCCTCTGGTGACGCCCGGGGCAATTTGACACGCGACGGGCAGCGCCAGTAACATGCTGCTGTCCGCCTGAGGATTGCTGCTTCCCAAGGTCCCCATCGTCTAGCCCGGCCTAGGACATCGCCCTTTCACGGCGGTAACGGGGGTTCAAATCCCCCTGGGGACGCCATTCAAACCAAGGAAGTGAGCTTCCGCGGGCCTCCGCGCGATAGTTTTTCTGGGGACGCTCCGGGGACGCAGAAATCAAAATGCGCCGCCCCACCGTGTAGGTTCATTTTGTGGTCTGCGTGCCGGTTAGTCGGTCCGCCTCTTCCGAATGCAGAAGGTTCATAGTGTTATTCTTCAAGGAACAAGGGGTCTTCTCTTAGGGCCCGACAACCAAGATCCTGAAAGTGTTCGGCACGACCGTTGGCCGCGGGCGCGGCGTCTGTGCCGTAGCGGCCGGAGCCGGACCAAAATCAGCCGTTGGCAGATAGACACTGTGGGTCTTTTCATCGACTGCCATCGTGCGCGCACCCCGCTCGGTGGGAGCATTCTCTACCACCCCCCACTTTCCGGCAACTTGCCGAACCAGGGTCAGCGTACCGTCTCCCCCATTGGAACTGAAGGCAGTCCCGCTGTTTGGATCAAATCCTGCGCCGTCGGAACCCTGGCCAATCGTGGGAGTTGCAAGAACTTTCCCCGAATCGGGATCCGATACGGCCATGACCTGATTCGAGCAAACCGAGAACAGCCGCCGGTTCTTGACATCCATCGCCAGCCCAGAGGGTTCTTCGCACGGCGCGAGCGAGTACCGTTTGTTCACGGTGAGCTTCTGCGCATCGATCTCCACGATCTCACTCTTGTCCTCGATGTTGACGTAGATCTTCCCTTTTCCGTCCGCGGCTGAGAACTCCGGTTTGCCGCCCAGCGGGATGGTGCCCGCTACGTTTCCGGATTTGGCATCGATCGCGGTGGTGTCATTCGAGCGGCCATTGAAAGTAAACACGCGACCAGAAACCGGTTCATACCGGATCGCGTCTGGATTCTCGCCGGTCTTCACTTGGCCAATAGCCTTCAAAGTTGTCAGGTCAAAAATCGTGACACTGTTTGACCCGCCATTGCTGGTGAAACCACGGTTCAACTGCGGTGCGACGGCAATACCATGCACGCCTTGGGTATCCGGGATATTGCCGACGACTTTGCCGGAATCCACATCGACTACAACCACCTGGGTGGCGTGCGACACATACAGCCGCCGCGCGGCACTGTCCATCGTGACGTAGTCCCAACCGCCTTCCCCTCCGATCTTGATCTCTTTGATGACGTGATATGTGCTTGGAGCCGCCGTTGCCGATAAACTCGCCAGAAACACAAACAGGAAAAGCTTCCTCATTTCACCACCTCTCTTTCGTTTCTCCACCATCGTTCAGGGTTCTTGGTAAAGACCCGCACGTCCATTCAGCATCGTAAATGGTGTATTCGTTCAGTCGTAATTCAGCGGTCTAAGGGGAACGGCCCTTTATGGTGGCGGCCACCCCAATTCGAATGTGCCCGACTTATTCTTCGTGGAGGAGCACGCCTCCGTCCGGGCTGACTTGGACTTCCGATCTCTTTCCGGCCGATTCAACTTGGGCTTCGTACGCCACCAGCCTCTTCTGCTTCGTGATGGATTCAATGTTAAGGATTTTGCCCTTGCCGGCCTTCTTCTGCAGTCCCTGTTTCACAGGGGTGGGCAGTGAATCGAGCGCGACTTCTGCTTCCACTTCCAGAATGCTCCCGCTCGCATCCATCAGGATATCCCTGCTCTTGCCGTTCACCGTCATCTCGACTTCATACAGGCTCTGCCCTTTCTCCTTTTCTTGTGAAAAGCCGCGAATCGTCGCGCCCTGGCTTTGCTCAACTACCGTCCTCTCTACGGCCGCAGGCAATTCCGACCGCTTGATTGGCTTCTCTTGGGCGATCGCCGTCGCAGCCACAATCAGCCCAACCAGGACCGTAAGAGCAATGCTTCGCGACAGTTTCAACTCTAGGCCTCCTTTCGTGGGAATAACATTTGGCGCGCCCTGCCTTCGTGCTTCGTGAACAATCTAAGATCCGCGCTATGGGAGTAGCATGCCCGCAAAATGGTTACCATTTGCTAGCGGCGTTGCCGGTGCGCCCGATCCGAACTGGACCTCCATCGCGGTGTTCTGGGGGAACTCCACTTCCTGGCCACGCGAAATAATCGTGGCATAAACGGACCAAGCCAGACCGTAGAATCCAAGGGCGCTGCCGATATAGCGGGAGCCTCGGGCGGCAAATGCTCCGAGCAGGCCGAATCCGGAGAACCCACCGACTGTGCGACCAGCATAGTTTCCGTTGGCGGTCCCCGACGCCCGATGTGCTTTGCCGGCGTCATTGTCGAGCGACTTGGTTGCCACGAGTGCTGCAATCGCAGGTCCGAGGAGACGTGCTTTGGACTCTGTCGCTTTTGCTGTACCCTCCTCGTCAACCTTTACGCCTGCCTGAGCGGCAACGCTCTCCAGTTGCGCCTCTGTGCGCGGAACGGGGCGGGGTGGAAGAGTAGCAAAGGCCGGGAGTTCAACCCGATCGAACGTGAACCGCAACTGCCCATTCCGGTGAAACCAGCGAGCAGGTCGGACCTGCCTGACGGTTCCCGTCAGGCGGGTCCCTTCGGGCAAAAGGAGCTTGTTTTCGGGTGATAACAGCGGCTGCGACAAAACGGCCTCCACATTGTCGTCTTTCTGCGCCTTTGCCGAAGTCACGGTTTCGAGCAGACGCACATGCCCAGTACTGCCAGCAGATGGCTCCAAACCAACTGTCGACAAGGCGTCGGTCGGAATCGTGGCATCGCCAAAATTCAGCGGGTCCCGCAGAACGGCATCGAAGCGAGTTCCTCGAAGGTACCACTGCGGATGATAGGGGAGTTTCGTGATGAGAAAATCCTCCAGCCGCTCCAGCTTGTTCGGCCCACGAATTAGCTCCGCCAGTCCCCGACTCCGAGCACTGATTTGTCCGCTAACTCGAGCTTCTACCTGGTTCTGTGCAGTGCCCAGTGCTCCGGACTTGCTACGGAGGCGAATCTTCACCTTTCTCTTTTTGGGAGGCTGCGGAGGGACGTAAATGGAGTCCAGCCCGGGCGAATCCATCGTGTGAATCTCCAGTTGACTGCCATCCGGCATCAAAACCGTCGTGAATTCCACCCGAGCAGCATGCAGGGGGGTGAAATCACCGCCCAAAATGGCTTTGGCGCGCACCATTTTCGGTGCAGGCTCAAACGACATAACATGCCCCAGGACATCCGCGCCTTCGGGCACAACCACTCTGTCAAAAGCGTAGATCGGCTCGATGAGCTTGGCATGCACTAGTTCGCCCAGGCGCATTCGGAGGCGTTGGGTGATGTAGAGCCGTAGCGGAACGCCAGAACTGACCGTCAGCGATACAGAAACAGTTGGCGACGGTGTTGGAAGGGCCGCAGCCGCAGCTGGTATCCCCACCGCGAAGAGGAAAGTAAGGAAATGTACGCGGCAGACTTTCATGGCTCAATCCGCCTAAAACTTAAATCGCAAGGTTAATTGCAACCGGCGCGTGGGCAGTGCGGATACAGGTCGCCCGTAAAAAGGGGAACTGAGATTGCCCACGTAGGCAACGTAGTTTACATGGTTCAGCGCATTGAAGGCGTCAAAGGCAATCGTGGCGACCGGGCCCTTTTCCTTCTTGACCTGACTCAAATCGAAATCGCGCGACCAACGCAAATCCACGTCCGCATAGCCTGGTCCATCCAGGCTGTTCCGAGGAACGCCGGGCGGACGCGCATTCGCAAGGCCTGTGTGGTAGGGGTCCTGACCCGTCGTCAACGGGTACGGCTTGCCGGAAGCCAGTGTCAAACCGATCCCGAGAGTAAACCACTTCCCCGGATTGAAGCTTTCGAGGAGATTCAGCCGATGTCTCTGGTCAAAGTCGGCGCGCGCCCACTCCCCCGAGAGATCGTACTGGTTTGCTGGAAACCAGTTGATTCCGCCGGCGTTGTTGTCCGTGCGGCTCAGAGTGTACTGTATCAAGCCCGTGAAGAAATGCGTCACCTCTCCCCGGAGGGTCAATTCGAGGGAGTCGCTCGATTGTCGGCCGGATGATTCGATCTGCCGGATGACCCCGAACGCTGGGTTGGGACGGGCCAGATAGTCGGGTCCCAGGGGAGCATTGATGTCTCGGGACCGAAACAGACTGATGCCGCGCGCACCGTTGTAAGTAACCGCCAGCGTGGTTCGCTTGGCAAGCTGCTGCTCCACTCCGAAACTGTATTGGATGGTGTAAGGTTCGCGTATGGTCGGGTCAAAACGCACGATGCTGGTGGGCTGCGCGCTCGGCGCCCCGAGGCCGAGGAACGGGTCCGGGTAGCTGGGGTCGGTGATCAGATAATTCCTGAGCCGCTGCCCGTCATAGAAGAGCAGATCGCCGATGGGTCCCGGCCCGGTACGGTCGTAAAAGACCCCGGCGCCGCCACGCAAGACGGTCTTCCGGCTCTTGCCCGGGCCGTAGGCGAACGCGATCCGGGGCGCGTAATCCTTGTCGTCGTGAAGATAATTTTGCCAGTTGTATCGGAAGCCGAGCGAAAGCGACAGGTTGGGACGTACGCGATACTCGTCTTGAACGAACCCTCCCAATTCCTTTTGCCAATAGACTACGTGCCCGGAGCCTTGCTGTTGCCGGAAGGCATAGGGATGTTGCAACGCAAAATCCTGGAGACTCGAAAAGTAGAACGTGCCTCCGAAGTTGTTGGAATCGTCTATCCCACGACGGCTCCAATCCGGTATATTCAGCCCGAACTTTACGAGGTGCTTCCCACCCGCCCAGCTCACGATCTCGTTGAGCTGAAAGTGGCTTTCCGTGTCCAGGCGATTGCTCTGCGCGCCGCCCGAAGTAAAAGCATCCTGAACCACGATTTTGGAAGCCGAATTCACACTGCTGATCAAATGGCGCTCCCGGCCGACCAGGATTTGGAACTGGCTGAGCCACCGGGGGGACAGAGACAACCGATCATTGAAGACGGCTTCGCGCTCCCATTGCTTGGAATTGGTAGCCGCTTCCGGGAGCACGAAGCCGCCGACACCCTGATTGGAGCTGGGGTAATCCCACTCGTTGTACTGCCAGAATACGCTATGGTTTGGATTGAACTGATGGCTCACACGAATGGAGAGCTGGGTATCGCGCTTGGGGCTGGAAACGGTCTCCTGGATGGGACCCGAGAGGCCGCTCGCGAACACGGTGGATTGTAGGTCTTCCTCCTGGCGGTGGCCTGAAAGGAGAAACGATGTCGTCTTGCTGTGTCCGAACGGGCCTAGCAGAGAGCCTTCAAAGATGCGGCGCTGTTCTGGGGCCCGGACCAGGGCGAATGGATCGCGAGCGTTGAGGGATGAGTCGCGGAAGATAAAATTAAACGTTCCGTGGTACTCCGAAGCGGCGGCCTTGGTGATGACTTCTATACTGCCCCTCCCCGGTCGCGCGTACTCCGCCGAGTAAGGATTTTGGTTGATGCGCACTTCTTGGATGGCCGAAGAGGAAACCCCCACGCTGGTGGCCGCCATTCCGTCCACGATCAATTGCGTGCCGCTCGTGCCGACCGATGCGGCGTCGAGAAAAGCCGACATCGTTGCGAGATAGTCCTGGTCGAACACGGGCACGCTTTCCAGGAGATTCTGGTCGACGGTGGCAGCGTCGAGGTTCTCGGATATATCCGTTGACACCTCGGCGGCCTCTAATCCACTAACAGACATTTCCGAAGTGACCTCGGCCAGGGAAAGAACAATCGTCAATGGCGCCGGCGGCTTTGTGGACACCCGGAGCCGTGTAACCGATACCTTAAAGCC
>JBGPJR010000019.1:0-12709 GCA_041485545.1 Terriglobia bacterium | reverse complement strand
GGGATACCGGTCGTGACCCGATCCGGCAGTGCCGCGCACATGAACTTTTCGCTCCGTAACTTACCTGGGTTTAACGCAGCGTTCTGGGCGCTGCGTTTTGGCTCTCGATTCAACGTTTTTGTTCGCGCCCGCAGAGCGAGGAGAAAAGATCCCGCCTGCGGCAGCGGGCTGGCATGAGTTTGGATATCGTGGACGGAGGTTGCATGATGATGTTGCAGAGACGATCGGCGGCAAGATTTGCCGCTACGACCATTGGGCTGGCTGGCTGCTTAGTGCTGTGTGCCTCGTGGCTCGCGGCGCAGCAGAGGCCGGCCGATCTGATCCTGCATAACGGCAAGGTCCTGACGGTGGACAAGAATTTCTCCATCGTGCAGGCAGTGGCCGTCACAGGAAATACGATCACGGCGGTGGGCAGCGATGCGGATGTCATGAAGCTGGCGGGCCCCAATACGCAGGTGATCGACCTGAAGGGCAGAACGGTGACGCCCGGCTTGATGGACACCCATCTCCATGCCAGCGGAACCCTGGGGAAAATGACCGAGCCGGAACGAGCGAGCTATCGAGTGGACTGGGCGGGGGTGCGAACCAAGGAAGACGTCCTCAATCAAATCGCCGGGATCATCAAGAAGTACAATTTCAAACCCGGCGAGTGGATCCACTTTAACAATTCGATCTCCTTCATGGGCGAGGGGAACGAAACCACGATCAAGCAGGGCGACATTCTCTTTAACCAGCTGAACCGCTGGGAGCTGGACAAGGCGGCGCCCAACAATCCCATCATCATGTCGGAAGGCATCCCGGAACCTAACGGGCTGATGATTAACGGCGTGGCGATGGATATTCTCTGGAAGGAATACGGAGATTTCATCAAGCAGAACGGGCGGTACTGGATCGACTCTGCAGGGCGTCCCGACGGCCATTTGGAGTCGGTCGCCACGCGGCTGGTGATCGTGAAATACGAGCCGCAGCCCACGACCGAGGCGCTGGCTACGGGCTTGCGAGCGTTGCAGGAAGGGCTGATCTCCATGGGCGAGACGGCGCTCTCCGGGAGATACCCGGCTACCCGTGTGGCCGCCTTTCAGCTGCTGGAGTCGCGGGGACAGCTCCTGGGGCGAGTCGCCTACGGGATGGAGGATGAGTTTGGCACGATCACGGACCTGGACGCGGGCCTGCAGAAGCTCAAGGGAGTCGTGGGCACGGGCGGCGACAAGGTTTGGGCCAATTCCGTAGCGGTCGGTTCGATTGATGGTGCCGGCAGCCGCATGTGCACGAACCAGCAGAAAAGCGGCTCCGGGGCGATTGACAGCTTCTACCCCATGGGGCAGTGCTACACCGACTCCGAATTTCGCGGCGCTGCGGGGAAAGCCGCGTCCATGCCGAAAAACTACTTCGTGGACTGGGCCATGGCTAGCGCGAAGTATGGAATCCGGTTTGCCAACACGCACAACTCCGGAGACCGTTCGGTTGCCAATATGCTCGACACCGTGGAACGGGCTCAAAGACTGTATGGGCCGAGCTCCACCAAGGGTTGGGCCTGGGATCACTGTGATATGGTCAATCCCGCGGATCTGCCCCGGGCGGGCAAGTTGGGAATCCAGTTCAGTTGTGGTCCCCATGTTGATGACGCTGCCGAACAGGCGCGCCAGTTCGGTGACAAGGTGGCCAATACCTTCGCCAGCCCGGTGAAGACCATGATTGATAACGGAATCCACCCGTCCATTGAGCCGGGCGACTCGCCTTGGGCAACCATCCGACAGTTCATAACCCGGAAGGATCGGGACGGCAAAGTCTGGGGGCCTCAGGAGAAAGTGGACCGCATCACGGCGCTCCGGATGCCCACCGCCTGGGCAGCGGAGTACATCCTGAAAGCGGACAAGCTAGGCACCCTGGAGCCGGGCAAACTGGCCGACCTGGTGGTGCTGGATAAAGACTACATGACGATTCCCGAGGATGCCATCGCGACGATTCAGCCGCAGTTGACTATCTTCGACGGGAAGATCGCTTTCGTGCATTCGCAGTTCGCTCAGGAGTACAACCTGCGGCCGGCAGGTGCTATCGTAGCCACTCACGAGGAGGTGCAGCGGCAAAATGGCGGCTTTGCCGGTGGGGGCGGCGGCTAACGCCCGTCGTACTCGGGGCATGCGCCCGTAGTTGCACTGCTGGGATCTCAGAGTGGGGGCTTTCTCGCACCAGCGGGAAGGCCCCCTCTCTTCTTTCGACGCGATGCGACGACCGTCGGCAACACCCGTCCGCTGCTCGAATTCCTGCTGCTAAATTTTGCCGCCGGACGCGGCTCATTCGCTGCCCCGACGGGCGGCTGTATTTGCGGTTGACCTGCTCCGGGCGAGGGCATAGAATGGGCACGCAAAAACGGGAGTGCGTAGTCAGTCAGGCTGGGGTGAGCGGCGGCGGATTTCCTTATCTGGAGGTGAGCAATGCGGCGTAAGCGTTTGGCAGGAAGGGTGATGACTTCCCTCGTCGGGGGAGTCTGTCTCTTTGTTCTTGCCGCCCTGTCGTACGGGCAGCAGGGGGCGGCCGATCTGATTTTGCGCAACGGCAAGATTGTGACGGTGGATAAGAGTTTCTCCATCGCGCAGGCAGTCGCCGTCACGGGCAATCAGATCAGTGCAGTGGGCAGCGATGCGGATGTGATGAAGCTGGCGGGTCCGAATACGCAGGTAATTGACCTGAAGGGAAGGACCGTGATTCCCGGCAACATGGACACCCATCACCACTACTCCGGCCTGGAGTACGGAGGCAATCTGAGCGAGCCGGAACGGGCCGTTTATCGCGTGGACTGGAGAGGGGTGCGCACGACGGAAGACGTGCTCAACCAAATCTCCGGGATCATCAAGAAGTACAACATCAAGCCCGGTGAATGGATCCATTTTGCCAATGACATATCTTTCGGGGGCGAGTCGAACGATGTCACGATCAAGCAGGGCAAGATCCTGTTTGAGGAACTGAACCGCTGGGAGCTGGACAAGGCGGCGCCCAACAATCCCATCATCATGTCGGAGGGCATTCCGGAGTACAACGGGCTGCTCATCAATGGCGTTGCGATGGATATTCTGTGGAAGAATTACGGGGATTTCATCAAGCAGAACGGGCGCTACTGGATCGACGCTACGGGGCGGCCGGACGGGCATATCGAGTCGGTCGCCACGCGGCCGATCATGATGAAATACGAGCCGCAACCCAAGCCCGAGACGCTGGCTCCCCTCTTTCGAATGATGCAGGAAGAGCTGGCCGCCAACGGCCAGACCACGATCTCTGGAAGGTATCCCGCTTTCCGGGTGGCCGCTTTGAAGCTGCTGGAGTCGCGGGGACAACTCATCGGGCGGACCGCCTACGGGCTGGAAGATGAGTTCGGCGTGATCACGGACCTGGATGCAGGCCTCAAGAAGCTCCAGGGGGTTATCGGCAGCGGGACGGACAAGGTTTGGGTCGCTTCCATCGCGCCGTCTTCGGTCGATGGCTCCGGCAGCCGCATGTGCACGAACCAGGCGAAAAACATGACCGGGGCGATTGACAGCCTCTACCCGATGGGGCAGTGCTACCAGGACGGGGAGTTTCGCGGGGCTGCGGGCCACGGTGCGCCCATTCCGAAAAACTACTACCGCGACTGGCTGATGACCAGCGCGAAATATGGAATCCGGTTTGCGAACACCCACATGTCGGGAGATCGCTCCATCAACCAGTTCATCAAAACGATCGGTGATGCGCAGGCGCAGTATGGCCCCGCCTCCACGAAGAACTGGGCCTCGGATCACTGCGTCCTGACGAATCCTGCCGATCTGCCACAGGCCGCCAAGTTGGGGGTGCTATTCAGTTGCTACTCGAATCCCATCAACAACGGCGCCGAAATCGCTCGAGACTACGGCGAGAAGGTGGCCGAGACTTACATCAGCCCGGTGAAGACCATGGTCAGCCTCGGAATGCACCCGGCGTATGAGCAGGAGAGCAGCGATATTTGGCCAGCCTTGAGTCAGTTCATGACCCGGAAGGACCGTGACGGAAAGGTCTGGGGGCCGCAGGAGCGAATCGATCATCCCACGGCCTTGAAGATGACCACCATCTGGGCCGCGGAGTACGTTCTGAAACCAGACAAGCTGGGCTCGATTGAAAAAGGCAAACTAGCCGATATGGCGGTGCTGGATAAGGACTACCTGACGATTTCCGATGAAGACGTGGCCACAATTCAGCCGCAGTTGACGGTCTTCGATGGGAAGATCGTTTTCGTGCATACGCAGTTTGCTCAGGAATACAACCTGCGGCCGCCCGGCGCTGTGATCTCCACGTACCGGGATTTGATCAAGCGGCGGAACGGGCAGTCCGGCAACGGCGGTTAACGCCTCGTTCGCTCCGCGCGCCTTCAGGACCACGACCGGATTTCCCTCAGGATGCCGGTCGTGGATCGGCTTACTTCCTGGCGCCAGACGCACTCCGCAACGTCTGGCGCCAGTCTGTTTCTCCCATCCCCTCCGCTCAACCCCTCACGGCACAGTGCTTGCGATGCGCCCCGGCTGGCCGGCCCTCGCACGGAACGCTATACTAAGTCATGGGCGAACCGCTGTATCTGAGTCTCTGGTTCCCGGAATTCTCAGAAAAAACAATGCTGCGCTATTGGGCTGCCGTGCTGGAGCAATTTCCCCAATCCAGCTTCTCGCCGGGCATCCGCTCGCTCGCGATCTATCCGCTCACGTGGTCTGAGGCACCCATTCTGGAGCAGTCGTTTGAGGAGGGAGCCGATGCCCAGGATGTGGTCGCCCTGGCAACGGAGTTTCTGCACGAGGACTGCGCGTACGAGGCCCGTCTGCAGTGGGACGTCTGGGAGGCGCAGGGAACCGGGGATCGCCTGGATCAATGGACGCGGGAACCCGCAGTCGTGGCGGCGAGCTGCCTGGGCGCGCTCTTTGAACCGGAGGAGGCGGCGGATCGCGGTCCGTTGCAGCTGGATCTAGGTCTGGATTCCCTCTTCCTGCCGCCGGAAGGCGTGGTCGCGGACGCCGAGTTTCAGGAGACCACAGCGGGTTCTTGCTACCGCGACAACATCGGGCAGTTGCTGCAATTCATCCACCGCCTGGAGCAGAAGCTGCCCCTGGCCCGGCGCCAGCTGTGGTCTGAGTCCGGCGGCGATTTCGCCGGCCGCATCCGCTCTGCCTGGCCGTTCCTCGCCGCACCCTAGCCGGCCGTTCTCAGCAGTTGCCTGTTTCACTTGTCGGTGAGCGCTTCCACGCCGGGAAGCTGCTTCCCGGCCAAAAACTCCAGTGAGGCGCCGCCGCCTGTGCAAACGTGGCTGATCTTGTCTGTGACGCCCGCCTGAGCGAGTGCGGCGATGGAATCCCCGCCGCCTACAATGGTGGTGCCATCGACCCTGGTCAGCGCCTGCGCCATGGCCAGCGTTCCCTTCGCGAAGGGTGCCACCTCGAAGACCCCCATGGGCCCGTTCCATACGACGGTCTTTGCCCGTGCGATTGCCGCCGAGTACAGTTCAATCGTCCGGGGACCGATGTCCAGGCCCATTTGATCCGCAGGAATGGGGACACTTACCCCGTCCACGACACGCGAGGGCGCGGAACCGTCCGCCTTCTCGGCCACCACGTGGTCCACGGGCAGCTCCAGGCGGTACTTCTTCAGTTCGGCTTCGGCGAGGACCTGCCGGGCCAGCTCGATCTTGTCTTCCTCGACCAGAGACCTGCCCACCGGAACTCCCTTCGCCTTGAGAAACGTGTAGGCCATCGCACCTCCGATGAGCAGCGCATCGCCCTTGGGAAGCAGGTTCTGGACGACTTCAATCTTGTCGGAAACCTTGGCTCCGCCCAGCAGCACTACGAAGGGCCGGTCGGGGTGGGTGGTGGCTCGCGTCAGGTAGAGCAGCTCCTTTTCCATCAGCAGGCCCGCCACGGCGGGCGAGAGAAACTGCGTGATCCCGACGGTCGAGGCGTGCGCACGGTGCGCGGAACCGAACGCGTCGTTCACATACAGATCTGCCAGGCGCGCGAGCTGCTGCGAAAACGCCCGGTCGTTGGCTTCCTCTTCCGGATGAAACCGCAGGTTCTCCAGCAGCAGCACCTCTCCTGTTGAGAGTTTCTGAACAGCCTGTTCCGCGGCAGGCCCCACGCAGTCGGCGACGAACTGCACGGTGGCGCCAAGCAGTCTGCTGAGATGCGCGGCTACGGGAGCCAAGCTGAACTTCGGGTTGGGCTTTCCCTTGGGTCGGCCGAGATGTGAAGCCAGGATCAGCCGGGCACCCTGCTGGCGGGCTAACTGCAGTGTCGGAATCGTCTGTCGGATGCGCGTGTCGTCGGTGATCTGCCCGGTTTCCGATAACGGCACATTGAAATCCACCCGCACAAAGGCGCGTTGGTTTTGAAGATGCAGGTCCCGAATGGTGAGTTTTGCCACGGATGCAGTTTCCCGAGAGCGGCTAGGGCAAGACGAAGGACATGCCACAGCAGACCGACCCGCGGGCCGCCCAAGATTCTTCTGGAGCTACAGGCCCTTGCTGGCGATGAATTTGATCAGGTCGCGGACGCGGCAGGAGTATCCCCATTCGTTGTCATACCAGGAGATGACCTTCACGCAATTGCCCGCGATGACGCGGGTCATCGGAGCGTCCACAATGGAGGACCGCTCGTCCCCGCGAAAATCGGCTGATACCAGCGGCTCCTCCGAATAGCCCAGGATGCCTTTCATGGGACCCTCGGCGGCTTCCTTCATCGCGGAGTTGACCTGTTCCACGGTGGCTGCCTTTTCGACGAAAACGACCAGATCGACCACCGATACATTGGGGGTGGGAACGCGCATGGCAAAGCCGTCCAGCTTGCCCTTGAGTTCCGGAATCACCAGATGGAGCGCCTTGGCCGCGCCTGTGGAGGTTGGAATCATGGAAATCGCTGCGGCGCGGGCCCGGCGCAGGTCTGGGTGCGGCAGATCGAGCAGGCGCTGGTCGTTGGTATAGGAATGGATCGTGGTCATGGAGCCGCACCGGATACTGAAGCGCTCGTGAACCACTTTGGCAATCGGAGCCAGGCAGTTCGTGGTGCAGGATGCGTTTGAAATGACATGATGTTTGGCGGGATCGTACGTCTTTTCGTTCACACCCAGCACAATCGTGACGTCCTCGTCCGTAGCTGGGGCCGAAATGATGACCTTCTTGACGCCGCCTCGCAAATGCTTGCGGGCGTCCGCTGCTTTGGTGAACAGACCGGTGGACTCCACGACCACCTGCGCCCCCACCGAATCCCAATCAATCTTCGCCGGATCCCGCTCGGCAAAAACGCGCAGGCTCCTGCCGTCCACCTGGATACCGTCTGCACCCGCCCGCACCGTGTGTTTCAGGTTTCCCAGAATCGAGTCATACTTCAATAGGTGCGCCAGCGTAGGCGGATCGGTGATGTCATTGACCGCTACAAACTCGACCTCGGGGTTCTGCAGCGAAGCGCGGAAAATGTTCCGGCCGATCCTTCCAAAGCCATTGATCCCAACCCGAATGCTCATGAGTACTTCCTCCCCGATTCGATGAAAGCAAAATTATCTTCCCACCGTAGTTTCCCTCGACCCAAAAAAAATGCTCACCCAAACCTGGGTGAGCATGAACGAAAAAAGAGAATTGTTTCGACGAATGCCAAACCCGTCAAAACCTTGATTGGAGTGTATTTCCTCACCTCTGCCTTGTCAAGAAAATTTTCAGAGCAATAGAATAAAGTTAAGTCTTTATATATCATACAGTTAAATAATAGACATAAAATGCCATTCTATTACATCTGGAAGCTACTGGGTCGCCTTTTCCCGCGGTTGTTTTGACCATCTCCAGAATTTTCAGCGGCTTACCGATTGGAGAGGTTGAGCTTAATGATCTCCATTTGCTCCGGACGATCGAAAATGGGAACCGGGATGAAGCGCTTCACCATGACCCGGACGCCTCCAAAAGCCAGACCCGCTACAAAGGAAAACAGCAACAAGAATCCCGCCAGGGAGAAGATTGCGATCATAATGCTGCCAACATTCTCGCGGCGTGGCGGCACGTACTCGTTCCACGTTACGTTGGTGCCATAGCGAATGTTATCGATCAACTCCTGAGCCGCCGCGGGACTGGGGGCGTCGAGAACGAACGCGATCAAACTGCCCTTGCGATCGAAGGCGATCTTTCCTTTACCGGTGTCCTGCAGTTCCGGCAGCTGTTGCAGATTGCGCAGCTTGCTGGCGGCGAACTGCGGAGTCGGATAATTGATCAGCAGCAGTTCTGCCGCGCTTCCCCCGAAACGGTACTGGCCCAGTGCCGCCTCGGCACCGGCCTCAAAGCCGATGACCGAAGAGCGCAACCGATGCTCCACGCGTTCAAAGGCCAGCGGTCCGAGGAGGAATTTCTGCGACAGAGGAACGAGTCCCTCTTCCGGGAAATAGCTTGGCAGCGGTGGCAGCAGACCCTCCCGTCCCCGCACGGTCGGAACGTAGCTCGCAAGCAGCGCGGAGTCCTCGAGCGAAAGGGCGCCGCCGCGGGCTTCCAGCAGATAAGGTCCTCGCTGCAACAGCAGCAGGTCCGGTCCCACTGCGAGCAGGTCCTGACCCGCGCGGCTGGTCATTCCGGCTTGCCGGTAGTAGGTAAAAAGGCCGAAGCTGCCGGTCGTATCCTGCATCTTCCAGAGCGTGACCGTCAGTCGCGACTGTTGGCGAACATACTCCCGCCGCTCGGCTCCGACAAACCCGTACTCCCGCAACAGGCCGGCGTCGGGACCAGCAACCCCGTCCAACTGGGCCGCAGAAATGGATTGAGCCTCCTCGCCCTTCCAGCCATTCAAGGCCTCGGGCAGCCGTGCGACCGCCGGAAGGGACCAAAGAAGAACCATGAGAGCTATTTTCGGCAGGGCTTTCATAGAACTCCCTCGCTACCTTTGATGATACCCCGGAATGATCCGCTTGGCTACGGAGTAGCTTGTGCCGGCTCGGAAAAGTTTCAGACGAAAGCGCTCGCGTCCGACGTTGTTAGCGGCAAATGATAAACTGATTTCTCATGGACACTCCTAACGCTGCAGGAATGCCTGCTCAACAGACACCGTGGCTGGCGATCCGTCACGTTCCGCATGAGCACCTGGGCACTCTATCGGCGGTCCTGGAGCAAGCGGAGATGCCATACCACTACCTGGACGTCTTACGCGGCGACCGGGTTCCTCAGAGCCTCTCCGGACTCCGGGGGCTCATCGTCATGGGCGGCCCGATGGGAGTGTACGAAGCGGATCGCTACCCTTTTCTGCAAGCAGAACAGGAACTGATTCGTAAGGCGGCCGACCGCGGCGTGCCCGTGCTGGGAATCTGCCTGGGGGCGCAACTGGTCGCGGCGGCGCTGGGTGCGCGGGTTTACCGCGGGCCGCAGAAGGAGATTGGGTGGTACGCGGTCGAACGGGTTGAGACCCGCGACCCCGTGATGCGCGCGCTCCCTGCTTCCTTCATGGCCTTTCACTGGCACGGCGACACCTTCGATCTTCCCGATGGCGCCGTTCGTCTGTTCCGCTCCTCCCTCTACGAAAACCAGGCGTTCCGCTGGGGCCGTAACGTTTATGCCCTGCAATTCCACTTCGAGGTCAGCGCGGCCATGATTGACGACTGGCTGGCGGATCCCGGCTGCCGGGCCGAGCTGGCAGCGGCCCCGGAAGTGGCGGCCGAAACGATTCGCGTGCAGACCGCGCAATGGGCGAAACCCCTGGAGGAGCTGAGTGCTCACGTGTTTCGACGCTTCTTGGACCATGTGTCATAAATTTTATTTATAAAGTACATAGCGATTATGATCTTTACAAATGACCGTAGCTGGGGTTAAATGGTTCGAGTTGGCGTCCGCAGAGGTCGCCCTGGGGGGGTATGGAGCGCATTTCCAGCGACGACGGGCCGTTTCCGATCCCCAATTCGTCTTTTGTGTGTGTTGGATGGCAGCGCGGCCTGCCGGTGCATCGGCGCGGGCTCGTTGCAACCCAGAAATGACTAGAAAGGACCACTGCAATGCAGATCTTCTATGAAAGCGATGCGCGGCCAGAGCTGTTGCGCGGAAAACAAATCGCCATGATCGGCTACGGCAGCCAGGGTCACGCCCAGGCTCAGAACCTGCGCGACAGCGGCTATTCCGTCGTGGTCGGGCTCGCTCCCAGTCGCAACTCTGCCAAGCAGGCAGCGGCGGACGGCTTTAAGGTCCTGCCCGTTCCGGAGGCGGTGCGCGGCTCGGATTTCGTCCAGATCCTGGCGCCAGATGAGCACCATCGGTCTCTGTATGAGAGCGAAATCCGGCCGAACCTGAAATCCAATGCGATTCTTTCGGTCTCGCACGGCTTCAGTATTCACTTCAAGCAGATTGTCCCCCCGGCGTCCAACGATGCGGTCATGATTGCTCCGAAGGGCCCAGGGCATCTGGTGCGGCGTGTCTACACCGAAGGCGGCGGCGTGCCCTCGCTCATCGCGGTAGCGCAGGATGCCTCGGGCAAAGCGCAGGAATACGCGCTGGCCTACGCTTGGGGCATCGGCGCGACGCGAGCCGGCGTGGTGAAAACCACCTTCCGCGATGAGACCGAGACAGACCTGTTCGGCGAGCAGGCGGTGCTCTGCGGCGGGCTGACCTCTTTGATGAAAGCGGGCTTTGAGACGCTAGTGGAGGCGGGCTACCCGCCCGAGATGGCCTACTTCGAGTGCATCCACGAAATGAAGCTGATTGTGGACCTCATCTACGAAGGCGGCCTGGCGCGCATGCGCTACTCCATCAGCAACACGGCCGAGTACGGCGACCTGACGCGCGGGCCGCAACTGATTGGACCGGAAGTGCGCGAGCGCATGAAGAAGATTTTGAAGGACATTCAGGCTGGCGATTTTGCCAGAGAGTGGATCGAGGAGAACCAGAAGGGTTGTCCGAATTTCAACCGACTGCGGGAGCAGGAGAAACAGCATCAAGTCGAGCAGGTGGGACAGCAGTTGCGCGACATGATGTCGTGGCTGAAGAAGGCACCCGCCAAGAAAGCGGCGGAGCCGGAGCCGGCTGGGGCGCCCGCGCGCTAAGAGCGCCCGGAGGCCGGGAGGCACCGCAAGGGCTGGGTTTGTAAGGCAAGGAGGAGCCAAGGATGGCGATGACCGGTGCGCAGATCGTGCTGGAGTGCCTGAAACGGGAAGGGGTCGAGGTGGTGTTCGGGTATCCGGGCGGGGCCAACATTCCGCTCTACGATGCCCTCTACAACAGCCCCATCCGTCACATCCTGGTCCGGCACGAGCAGGGAGCCGCCTTCGCCGCCGGAGGCTACGCGCGCGCGAGCGGCCAGCCCGGTGTCGCCATCGCCACTTCCGGGCCGGGAGCCACCAACCTCGTGACGGGAATCGCCGATGCCAAGATGGATGGCGTGCCGCTGGTGTGCATCACCGGTCAGGTGCGTTATCCGGTCATCGGCACGGATGCGTTTCAGGAAACGGACGTCGTGGGACTGACCTTGCCCATCACCAAGTGGAATTGCATGATCACGCGCACGGAGGACATCCCCCGCCTGTTTGCCCAGGCATTTTATGTGGCGCGGACCGGCCGGCCTGGGCCGGTGCTGATTGATGTCCCCGTGAATTTCATTCGGGACAAGGTGGAATCGATCGAGTACCCAGAGTCCGTTTCCGTCCCCGGCTACCGGCCGGACCGGGAGGAGAGCGAACCACCGTTGTCGCAACTGATCAGCATGCTGCAGGCGTCGCAGCGGCCCGTGGCACTGGTGGGAGGAGGCGTGAAGTGGGGAGGAGCAACGCAGCAGGTGCGGACGCTGCTCGACCGTTTGCAAATGCCCACGGTTTCTACGGTGCACGGTCTGGGAACGGTGCCGGCGGACCGCGCGTATTACCTGGGCATGGTCGGGATGCACGGCACCCGCCAGTCCAACATGGCGGTGAGCCATTCGGACCTGCTGCTGGTGGTGGGAGCGCGGCTGGACGACCGGGTGACGGGGGACGCCTCGCGCTTTGCCCGGCACGCCAAGATCGCGCACTTCGAGATCGACCCGGCGCAGCTCAGCCGCGTCCGCCCCTGCGATTTGCCGGTGGTGGGCGACCTGAACAAGACCATCGAACAATTCCAGTCCTCCCTGCCGGATTCGCTGCCCGACTGGCGGCCGTGGCTGGAAGAAGCCAGGGCCGTGGTCAACCCGGTCGAGAAACCTCATGCGGGAACCGGGAAACCGTCGCCCACGAAGCTGCTGGAGCGGCTGTTTGAGCTCATGGACCCGGACGCCATGATGACCACCGACGTGGGTCAGCACCAGATGTGGGCCGCGCAGCGCGCCAGTGGCATCGCCAACCCCCGCCAGCACATCACCAGCGGCGGCCTGGGAGCTATGGGTTTCGCTCTGCCGGCCTCCATCGGCGTGCAGCTGGCCTACCCCAACCGCCAGGTGGTCTGCGTCACGGGAGATGGCGGCTTCCAGATGAACATTCAGGAACTGGCCACCGTGCAGCGCTACTCGCTGCCCATCAAGATTGTGGTGATTGACAATAAGTACCTGGGCATGGTGCGCCAGTGGCAGCAATTGTTCTGGGACCGGCGCTACTCCGAGGTGGACCTGTACGACAACCCCGACTTCATCAAGATCGGCGAAGCCTATGGCATTCCCGGCATTCTGATGAACCGTGCCGAGAGCATGGAAGAGCAGTTGAAGGAATTCCTCAGCATGCCCGGCTCGGCGCAGCTCGTGGTGGAGTGTCC
>JBGPJR010000018.1:0-12805 GCA_041485545.1 Terriglobia bacterium | reverse complement strand
GGCAAGTGGGGAAAGTGACGAGCGGGTCCCATGCTCCGTTTTTGAAACAGAACATCGGGCTGGCGTTTCTGCCGCGCGAACTGGCCCGGCTGGGCCAGCGCATCTCGATTGAAATTCGCGGGAATCTGGCTGCCGCGGAGATTGTGCCCACGCCGTTCTACCGGCGGGAAAAGAAGGCAAGCTGAATCCGGATCCCGCGGCAGAGCCAAACGGAAGAAGTAGCATCATGTATCCAACGAATTTTCGCTATACGCGCGAGCATGAATGGGTGCTCATCGAGGGCCCGCTTGCCACGGTCGGCATCACCGATCACGCGCAGGAAGAGCTCGGCGACATCGTCTTCGTGGAGCTGCCCAAGGTGGGCGGCAAGGTGGAGGCGGGGAAGCCCTGCGGCACCGTGGAGTCGGTCAAAGCGGTTTCCGACCTCTATTCTCCCGTTTCCGGCGAGGTTGCCGAGGTGAACGCCGGACTCGCGGATTCGCCGGAGTGGATCAATCAGGAGCCGCACGGCAAGGGGTGGATGTTCAAAGCGAAACTCGCTTCCACTGCGTCGCCGGACCAGTTGCTGACCGCCGAGCAGTACGAAGCGTACGTCCGCCAGGAAACTTCTTAAGCCGCTTGCCCCGGCCGTGCGTGGATGCGATACCTGCCCAAATCTCCCGAAGAACGCCGCGACATGCTGCGCGCAATTGGCTGCGACTCCATCGAGCAGCTCTTCTCCAGCATCCCACTTGAAGCACGCCTGGGGCGTCCGCTGCGTCTGGAGCCGGGCAAGTCGGAGCCGGAGGTGCTGGCCTACTTCCGCGAGCGGGCGGCGGAAAACGCCCGCGATTACACCTGCTTTCTCGGCGCCGGCGCCTATGATCATTTCTGCCCGGCCGTGGTGGATGCGCTGATTTCCCGCAGCGAGTTTTACACGGCCTACACGCCCTACCAGCCGGAAATCAGCCAGGGCACGCTGCAGGCCGTCTTTGAGTACCAGACGCTCATCTGCCAGCTCACGGGAATGGATGTGGCCAACGCGTCGCTCTACGATGGCTCCTCCGCGCTGCCCGAAGCCGTCATGATGGCCGTGCGTGCCACCGGCCGCCGGCGCGCCGCCGTGGCGCGGTCGGTGCACCCGGAGTATCGCGAGGTGCTTGCCACCTACCTGCGCCACCAGGAGATAAAGATCACGGAGCTGCCGTTTGCCGAGAGCGGCCAGCTGGTGCCGGAGGCGCTGGCGGCCGCGGCCAGCGATGATCTCGCCGCCGTGGTGATCCAGTCGCCGAACTTCTTCGGTGTGATCGAGGAAGTCGCTGCGGCGGCGGAGGTGGCGCATGCCGCGGGCGCGCTGCTGATTGTGATGGTTGCCGAGCCGCTCGCGCTGGGAATCGTGCGGCCGCCGCTGGAGGCTGACATCGTTGCGGGAGAAGCGCAATCCCTGGGCGTGCCGCTGAGCTTCGGCGGGCCCTACGTAGGATTTCTCGCAGCGCGTGAAAAATACGTCCGCAGCATGCCGGGGCGGCTGGTGGGCCAGACCACCGACGCTGCCGGCGAACGCGGCTTCTGCCTCACGCTGGCCACCCGCGAGCAGCACATCCGCCGCGAGAAGGCCACCTCGAACATCTGCACCAACCAGGCGCTCTGCGCCTTGATGGTGACGATTTTCCTTTCCACGTATGGCAAACAAGGGTTGCGCGAGCTGGCGCTGCAGAATCTTGCCAAGTCGCACTATGCCGCCGCGCGCTTCCGCGAGCGGGGCGCGCGGCTGCGCTTTTCCGGGCCGTTCTTCAACGAGATGGTGGTCCGCGGCGTGGGTGGCGGGGCAGGCGCTGCGGAGAAGCTCCAGGCGCACAAGATTGTCGGCGGGCTGGAACTGGGCCGCTTCTACCCGGAACTCGCCGGCGACGTGCTGGTGTGCGTCACCGAGACCGCCTCGCGCGGGAAGATTGACGAGTTGGTGCGCATCTACACGGGACCGTAATCGCCGAGATCATTGACTTCATGTCAGAGCAGGACATCAAGAAAGCGCGGCGCCACGTCAGCCAAAACGAAGGGCTGATTTTCGAGCGCAGCTCGCCCGGCAAGGCCGGTGCGGAGCTGCCGCCGCTGGACGTGCCCGCGGTCGCGGCTGCGGAACTGCTCGGGGCGCAGAACCTTCGCACGGCGATCGACGGTTTCCCCGAGGTGAGTGAAGTGGAAGTAGTCCGCCACTTTACGCGCCTCTCTACGTGGAACTACGGCGTGGATACGGGCGCGTACTTGCTCGGTTCCTGCACCATGAAGTACAACCCGAAAATCAACGAAGTCGTGGCGCGGCTGGAGGGCATCGCCAATGCGCACCCTTATCTCCCGGCGTCCCTCGCGCAGGGCTGCCTGCGCATTCTCAAGGCGTTGAGCGACTGTCTGCTGGAAATTGTCGGCATGGATGCCCTCACGCTGCAGCCCGCGGCCGGAGCGCATGGGGAGATGACGGGGCTGCTGCTGGTGCGCGCCTATCTGGAGGCCCAAGGCAACCCGCGCCGCAAGGTGCTGATCCCCGATTCCGCGCACGGAACAAACCCCGCCTCGGCGTACATGGCGGGCTACCAGACGCAGAGCATCGGATCGAACGAGCGCGGCACGGTGGATCTGGCGCAGCTGGATCGCGCCATGAAGGACGATGTGGCCGCGTTGATGCTCACCAACCCCAATACGCTCGGCATCTTTGAAGATCAGATCGCGCAGATCGCCGAGCTGGTGCACTCGCGCGGCGGGCTGCTCTACATGGACGGAGCCAACCTGAACGCGCTGCTGGGCGTCAGCCGCCCCGGGGACTTCGGCGTGGACGTGCTGCACCTGAACCTGCATAAGACCTTTTCGACCCCGCACGGCGGCGGCGGGCCGGGTGCGGGTCCGGTGGCCGTAAAGCAATTCCTGGAGCCGTTCTTGCCGGTGCCCGTGGTCGTGGAAAGGGCGGATGGATCGCTGGCGTTTGAATTCGACCGGCCGCAGTCCATCGGCCGCGTGCGCGCCTTCTGCGGAAACTTCGGCGTGCTGGTGCGCGCGCTGGCTTATATTCTGGCTAACGGCGCGGAGGGGTTGCGCCAGCTGACGGAAGACGCAGTGCTAAATTCGCGTTATTTGCGCAAGGGCCTGGAGGGCGCTTACGAGCTGCCATATGCATCGCCCACGCTGCACGAATGCGTCTTCTGCGACAAGCGGCAGGCGCGCTACGGCGTGCGCACGGGTGACATCGCCAAGCGGCTGATTGATTACGGCTTCCATCCGTATACCGTCAGTTTCCCGCTGATCGTGCCCGGCGCGTTGATGATTGAGCCGACCGAAAGCGAGAGCAAGCAGGAACTGGACCTGCTGATTGACGCTTTGCAGTGCATCGCGCGCGAAGCCATCGAGGAGCCCGAAACCGTGCTGCAAGCGCCGCACCGCACACGCGTGGGCCGGATGGATGAAGTGCAGGCCGCGCGCAAACCCATCCTCCGCTGGAAGCCGCCTGGGGAGGCGGCCAGTTGAGACGTTTCCAATTCCAGATCTTATCGGGTTGTCAGGGCTTGGCCGAGCGCGAAGGCGGGGGAAAAACCGGGCTTGGTGGGACACCGGTGCGAGTATATAATCTACCGGCGAAAGTCAGGCAATTCATTCCAGTCTGAGCCTGGGGGTATATCCATGGCCGAGGGTTTGCGTACCCGAACTATTCTTAGTTGCGCGCTGCTGCTGTGGAGTTGCACCCCGTTGTTGGCTCAGGACGCTGGAACTGCGATCCGGGGCACCGTGCGCAACGGGGCAGGCGCAGCGGTTGCGGAAGCTGCGATCCGTGTGAACAATCTCGGGACGGGCGCGAGCCACACCGTCCGCAGCGATGAACAAGGCGAATATGCGATTTCCGGGTTGGTGCCCGGGAGCTACGAGGTGGAGATTGCGCGTCCGGAGTATGTAAGCCAGAAGCGGGAGGCGGTGGAGATCGCGGCCGGCCAGCCCCTGATCCTAAACTTTGTACTGCAGCCGCAAGCGGCGTCGGGAGCATCGGGAGGGGGTACCCGGATCGGAGAGGCGCAGTTGGCCGGCTTGCCGCTCAATGGACGCAGTTACAGCCAACTGGCCACCCTGCAGGCTGGGATGGCGTCCACGTCGGGCGAGCAGTCCTCCCGAGGCGTCGGCGGAGGGAGCCTGACAGTAGCGGGCGGGCGGCCCACGTCCAATAGCTTCCTGTTGGACGGGACCAGCATCATGGACACGGATAACCAGGTTCCGCGGAGCGCCGCCGGCGTGCAACTGGGATCGGATGCGGTGTATCAAGTCCAGATATTCAGCACCAACTACGGGGCGGAGTGGGGCGGCGGGAGCGGCGGCACGCTGAACTCCATCACGCGCTCCGGGACCAACGATCTGCATGCGACTCTGTTTGAATACTTTCGCAACAGCAAGCTCGATTCGCGGAATTTTTTCGATCGCGATCCCCTGAATCCAGCCGTGCGGAGCAGTCCGCCGCCGTTCAAGCGCAACCAGTTCGGAGTGACGCTAACGGGTCCCCTGTTCAAGGAGCGTACCTTCTGGATGGCCGCTTACGAGGCCATGCGGGACCGGCTGACGACGACCGATCTCGGATTCCTTCCCGATGCCGCAGTTCACCAGGGGGATTTTACCGACGCGCAGGGAAACTTTGTCCGCCACGTGGACGTCAACTCCAAGGTGGCGCCCTACCTGGCGCTCTATCCTCTGCCGAACCTCGGTTCGGTCGGCGGCGGCATCGGCCGGAATGTGGCGACGGTTTTCTTGCCGACCACGGAGAATTACTTCATTGCCCGGGTGGATCACAAACTGACGGACCGCGATAGCTTTTTCGCCCGCTATGTTTTTGACGACGCTACCAGCAGCGGCACCCAACCCCTTTTTCTGTTTCGCTCCATAACCGTTAGCCGCTTGCAATATCTGACCGCGGTGGAGTCGCACATTTTCAGTCTCACGACCGTGAATGCGTTTCGTTTCGGATACACCCGGCCCGTGCAGAACGTTGACGCGGACTCCTCGGAGGAGATTGACCCCAAGCTGTATTTTGTTCCCGGTGCTCCCCACATCGGGAATATCAATATTCCCGGGCTTCCGAGCTTCGGTCCGAGCTTCATGTATCCGGACAAGAGAATTCTGAACACCTTTCAGTTTGCGGACGATGTGGTGATGCAGCGGGGGCCTCATACGTGGAAATTCGGCCTCGACATCCGCCGCAGTCATTGGGACCCCGTCAATCTGGCATCGCAGTCGGGGGAGTGGTCCTTTAACAGTCTGGAGAGCTTTCTCCTGGGCGGGCCGGACGGTACTTCGTTGCGCGTGACCCTTCCGGGTTCGGACAACAAGAAGGCGTATCGCTATAGCATGTTCGGATTCTATGCCCAGGATACCTATCAAGTGACTTCGCGGTTCCAACTCAACCTGGGGCTGCGATATGAGCTGTGGACCACACCCACAGACGCCACCGGCAAGACCGTTTTTGTGCCGGATGTGGTTCACGATACCGGGCCGCAAATCGGACCCATGCTGGACCACAATCCTTCGAAGCTGGATTTTTCTCCTCGCGTTGGCGTTACGTGGTCTCCCGACGGCAGAAATACGACGCTCAGCGGTGGCTTTGGGATCTACTACGATTCGCTGCTCCCGCACGTATTCCGCAACAAGAAGAACTCCTATCCGTATACGAAGCGAGTCTTGCGGCCCCCGTTTGACGCGACCGCCACGTTCCCGGACGCCGTCGCTGCGGCGCTCGAAGTTTCCACTCCTTTCCAGGTGTTGCTGCTGGATTGGCACAACTTCACGAATTCCGCGATCCTGCGTTACAACCTATCGATCCAGCGGCTTTTCCCCGGCGGGTGGCGTACGCAGGTATCCTATGTGGGGGCCAGAGGAAATCACTTATTCAACGAATTTGAAGCCAACCAATTTCCCGTTCCGGTCCGCAGAGCCGATGGCTCTCTGTTCTTTCCCCCCGATACGGGATCGATCAACCCGGCTTTTGGCTCCATTTTCATGACGGACTCCAACGAGCAGTCCTTTTACAATGCGTTGCAGGTTTCGGCCAGCAAAACCCTGGGGCAGGGAATCTCGGCGCAGGGCAACTATACCTATAGCAAGTCCGTGGACGACGTCTCAACACCGAACAGCGGGAATAGCGGGCGGCAATATCCGCTGATGCGCAAGCTCGACCGCGGGCTCTCCGATTTCGACATCCGCCAACGTCTGGTTCTCAGTTATTTCTATAATCTGCCTGCCGGGAGAGGCCGGACCTGGTGGAAGAGCGGGCCGCTGGCCACAGTATTCGGAAATTGGGTGGTGGCGGGCATTACGTCATTTCGTTCCGGGACCCCGTTTTATCCGGCGATCAACGTTCAGGACCGGCGATACTTGTTCACGGCCACGCGGCCCAACCTGGTCCCCGGCCACGACATTGCTGTAACCGATGGCATCAGCCCCGGCTGCGCTGCCTTCCCGGGGAGCCAAAAACTGGGTGGGCCGGAGCGCTATTTTGATCCCTGCTCCTTTGCCGTGCCGGAGTTGGGAACTCTGGGAAACGTAGGACGTAACACGATCCTGGGGCCCGGCATTTTCAGCATGGACGCCTCGCTGCAGAAGGACTTTCTCCTGGGCGGTGAGCGGCGGTTGCAGTTCCGCGCCGAATTCTTTAACGTGCTCAACCGCACGAATTTCGGCGAGCCATCCTTGACCACGACCACGGTCTATTCGGGCGCTTCCCAGCGGCCCAACACGAACGTGGGCCAGATCACCCGCACCGTCACGACCTCCCGGCAGATCCAGTTTGCCTTGCGGCTTTCGTTTTAGTCCGCCCGCGGGCTGGCGGCCTTGCTCCGCGGAACGATGGGGGGACGGACTTCCTTATTTTGGTACCACCTTTACAGAATCAGTCCCGTGGAAACTAGCGCCATCGAGCGTCTTGCCCTTCAGTATTCCCTCCGTGTCGCCGGCCTGAAAGCCCATGACCGGCGTGTTGAAGTGGCACAACAAATCCATCCGGCCGTCGGCGTCGACGTTTTGGATGCCACAGAAAGCCAGGCTGTGCTCATCGCCGCTATGCCCGAAAGTCAGCGAGGACGTATCTACGCTGCCCGGAGCATCAAACGTGGCGCTGGAAAGAATGGCCACGGGCGTGGTTCCCTTGCTCTTGGGATTAATCGGATTGGGGAAACCGCCTGGCTTGATGTCAATGCTGACCGTAACCTCCTCCTGGTTGTGCGGTGTGGAATACAGCTCAGCGCTGCTGAGACTAGTGCTCGCTCCGGCTCCACCGGCAACCAGCGCCTGACCGTTCTCAAGAAGCGTGGCCGTGTGCAGGAAGCGCGCCGCGTTCATGCTTGCCGTGGCGGAGAAGCCGCTGCCTTCGTCGTACAGTTCCGCGCTTGCCAGGACGTCCGATCCATACCCCCCGGTCAGCAGCACGTTGCCATCTGGCATTAGCGTAGCGGTTTGAGAGCTTCGAGGGGCGACCAGGCTCCCGGCGGGCGAGAAGACCTTACTGACAGGGTCGAACGATTCCCCACTTCCCACCGCAACCGAGCCATCGCTCCCACCGGCCGCCAGCACCGTGCCGTCGCCGAGCAGCGTGGCGGTATGTAGCAGCCGCACGCCGCCCAGCGAGCCAGCAGCGGCGAATAGTCCGCTGGCAGGATCATAGATCTCTGCGCTGGATAGCGGGTTGGCTAAACCATACCCGCCGGTAACGAGTACCTTTCCGCTCAGGAGGAGTGTGGCAGTATGCATAAACCTGGCGTCGCTCATGCTGCCCGTGGTTAAGGCGAAGGTGCCGCTGGCGGGATCATAGATCTCGGCGTCGGCCAGCAGCTCTGAGAATCCAAATCCGCCGGTAAAAAGCACTTTGCCGTCCGCGAGCAGCGTGGCGGTATGGCTCTCGCGGCCTTCCATCAGAGTTCCCGCAGACGAGAAGGCGCCGCTTGCCGGATCGTACAGCTCGGCGCTCGCGAGGGTGCCCGAGGAATTCAAGCCGCCGGCGATGAGCACTTTGCCATTCGCCAGCAGCGTGGCCGTGTGATACACCCGGGCTTCGCTCATGCTGCCCGTGGTAAAGGCAAATGTGCCGCTGACTGGATCGTACAACTCCGCGCTGGCGAGCGCGTTGGCGGAAGAATCTTCTCCGCCGGCGACGAGCACTTTGCCGTTCGCCAGCAGCGTAGCCGTGTGGCTGTCGCGTGCCACTTTCATGCTGCCGGTGAAGGTGAATGTCTGCGCAGGTGCCAGGCTCGGCAGGCTGAGCAAGAAAAGAAACACGCTCATCTGCCCCCAGCATTTCATTGCGGTTCTCATGGAATGGCTCCTCTCTTCCGTGAACACAACAACCTTCCAATCTTTTAGGGGGAGATAATGGGGGAACATTTAGCCTACGAAGCCTACGCTAAGACGCGGGCCAGACGCTGTCAATGAACCACGGGGGTAGGAGGGAGTGCCTATTGAAGCACAGGACTTTGGTACTGCGGGAGACGGATCAGACAGCAGCGTCGGACTTTAGCTGCGCGGCGACGCGCAACGCGCGCTCGACTAGCGCCTTCAGCTGATCCGCCGTTTTGGAGTCTTTGAAGGAGCCGTCTGGCAGGAAGGCATGGTCGGCCTGGCGGATATAGACGAGCGGCTGCGGGAGCACCAGCACGTTGAGCGCTCCGAGCGTCTGGCGAACCGCGATTTGGCCGCGCGCGGTCCCGAAAAAGCCGTTCGAAGCACCGAACAAGGCGACGACTTTCCCGTCCAGCGAGTTCCGCCCGCGCGAAAGCCAGTCAATGGCGTTCTTCAACCCGCCAGGAATGGAGTGATTGTATTCGGGCGAAGCGATCAGCAGCGCGTCGGCCGCTTCGACCATTGCTTTCAGGCGCAGTACCGACTGCGGCATGCCTTCCGCTTCCACGTCTCCATCGTAAACGGGCAGGGCCAGTTCCTTCAGGTCGGCGTGTCCCACCTCCGCGCCGAGTTCGGCAGCGAACTGCATGGCAATGCGCAGCGCCTTGCGGTTCAGCGAGTCTTTGCGCAAACTCCCTGGAATTCCCAATACCTGGAGATTTTGCATGGTGGGTGCTCCTCTGGAGATGTCTGTTCCGCGGCGGCGCGGTGGAACATGGAGTATGGCAAAAGTTTCAGGCAAGCCGCAAGAGTTAGCCGTACAATTTAGGCGGGAGGGGTCAGCAGAGGCATTGAGACGCGCGTTGCTAGGGAAGGCACTGGGACGGAGCAACGCAAATCCAGTCACCGGCTTCCTAAACGATATAGGATTGAGCTGCGACGTGAACGGTGCCCGACCGGACAGACGCAAGGAGGGAACATGAAAAAGCATTTAGCGATCGGGGGCGCGATGCTGGCGGTGATGGTGATGGCGACAGCGGCCGCCTGGGCGCAGGGGCAGGGCGCTGCGAAGGGCAAACCGCCAACGAGCCAGACCGCGGGGGACAAAGTGCGTTCCGTCCTGCCGCCCAGCGAGCCGGTCTTTACGACCCAGGAAGTAACGCTCATCCAAGGCTGGTTCCGGACCAACCGCAGCAACTTGCCGCCAGGGCTGGCCAAGCGCGAGACGTTGCCGCCGGGCCTGGAGAAACAGTTGCAGCAGAAAGGAACGCTGCCTCCGGGCTTGCAGAAGAAGATCCAGCCGCTGCCTATCGTGCTGGAACGGCAGCTGACGGTGCTGCCGACGGGCTACCGCCGGGTGGTCATCGCGGGCAACGTGATTTTGATGAACCCGACCACCGGACTAATCTACGACATCGTGCGCAACGTGATCCCCTAACGGGGCGAAACCGTCTTCCACGGCCTGCGATGGGGGCCGCAAACTGCGTGGTTCGAGGGGAGCCGCGAATGGACCTGCAGGCGGTCGTCGGGAAATATCTGGAAGTCGTTCACGAGTTCGGTCGGCCTATGGCGCTGGCCGATTTTGGCCTGCCTGCCGCCGAACTCGTAGCCCTGATTGCGGCGTGGGATGAGGACTACCACCTGCACCGGCACTTTGAGCTGCTGCCCTCCTCCCAGATAGAGGCGGGTCAGCCCGCCTATTGGATCAACGGAACCGCTTACAGCGCCATCTTCTTTCGAGACACCATTCGCGATGTCCTCAACCGATAGTTCCTCCCTCCGCTACCGGGAATACCAACCCAGCGATTTTGACCGCCTCTGCCAGCTGGACAGCCTATGCTTTCCGCCGGAGATCGCTTATTCCCCTGAGGAAATCGCCGCGGCGCTGGCCGACCCGGCGGGGTTCGCCCTGGTAGCGGAATCACAGGAGCAGGCAGTGGCGTTTGTGCTCGTCGGGACGCGGCGCCGCCTGGGGCACATCATCACTATTGACGTGCATGCGGACTTCCGCCGGCGCGGAATTGGCGACCAGCTCATGGAGCTAGCCGAAGAGCGCCTGCGGCAGCGTGGGGCAACGCGCCTGATTCTGGAGGTGGCGGCGAGCAACGAGGCCGCTATCGCTTTCTACCGGGGTCGCGGCTTTGCGCTGCGGCGCTTGCTGCCGCGCTACTACCGCGACGGTTCGGATGCCCACCTGATGGAGAAACCGCTGTGAACCGGCGGCGGATCAAAAATGCTGGAATCCCAGCACCGGCAGGGGGTGAACGTGGTCGCCGTGTGCCAGCAGCAGCCGCCGACCCGGGACAATCTGTCCGATGCGGATGAGGGGTACCCCGCCAATTGCCTTTGGAACCAGATGCGAGCGCGCTGGCGGCACGGTGAACAGCAGTTCCAGGTCTTCGCCGCCATGCAGAACCTGCAGCGTGGTGGCCTGGGGCGCACGGGGAATGGCCTCCTGTTCAATGCACGCTGCGGTGCCGCTGGCTTCACACAAGCGGGCCAGGTCGATGGAAAGGCCGTCGCTGAGGTCGATCATGGCCGAGACCAGCTTGCGCTGGCGCAACACGGAGCCGATGCGCAGGCGGGGCTGGGGATAAAACAGGCGCTCGAACGACTGGACCCGGCGTGGCCGAACACCTTTCCGCAGCGCCGCCAGTGCCCGAGCGGCCCCGCCCAATCGCCCGCTGACCCAGATTTCATCACCCGGATGCGCGCCGCTGCGCAAGACGGCCGTGCCGCGTGGAACCTCCCCGAGGACCACGATGTCCGCCACAATTCCGCTTGCGGAAGCGGACGTGTCGCCCCCGGCGAGCGCCACCCCGTGCGTTTTGGCCAAGAGAAACAGGCCGCGAAGAAATTCTGCAATCCAGGCGTCGGCGGTGGCTGGCGGCATCGCCAGCGAGAGAAACGCAAACCGCGGCGTGCCTCCCATAGCGGCAATGTCGCTCAGGCCCCGCGCCAGGACCTTGTGACCCACAGAATCGGGGTCCTGCCAACGGCGGCGAAAGTGAACGTTCTCGGCGAACAGGTCGGTGGTCACCAGCAGGTCGCTGCGGCCCGAGCCGGACAGCACGGCGCAGTCGTCCCCGATGCCGTGGCTGAGGCGCAGCATGCGTCCCGCGCGCGGCAGATGCTGCTCAGCCTGCCGTTGGAGCCGGGTAACGAATTGTCGCTCGGTTCGCTTCACGATGTTGCCGGTGCCCTGGACCTGACGATGGACCTGCCGAGCCGGCCGGGTGCAGCGCCTACCTATTGCTTCTCGGCAGCCAGTTTCGCCAGCATCGCCGCGTCGGCGCGCCAATGCAACTGCACCGATTCGCCTAGCTGATTGATCGAGACCGCCGCCAGAATCGTCGCGTAATCGGGCCCGCCGCGTGCAGCGGCATCCTCCGAGGAAGCACGGAGAATCTCCAGCGCTACCTTAAACCACCGCGCAATCTGCTCGGCGCTGGCCGCGCTATCGCAGCGATCCTCCACCAGGACGTCCAGGGCCAATAGGCTGCTCTGCACGGAAGCGGAAACCACCCGGCTGCCTTGCAACCCGTCCGGACCCAGGCGGAACGGACCCACCGGGAGGCCCTGCGAATTGCTGGCCAGAAGGCGGTCCAGTTTTCCGTAGAGCCAAAGCTGGTTTCCCGTTCGGGGGCGCTCCAATTCTCCGGTTCGTTCCAGTTCCGAGGCCGCCGATTCGCCGCTGCGGCCAGCCTGTCGCTCCAGGATCGAACTCAAAGAGGTTGCGTCCGGTCCCGCTGAAAAGGCCACCACATCCTCATCGAGTAGTGCAACGCGAAAGGGCCGGACACTTCCGAAGGAATAGACCGTGCGGCCTTGCACGACAGATTGGGTGGCTCCAGCGGATGAGAGGTAAGCCAACAGCCGCGGGCGGTCCAAATGCACGCGTGCCATGCCCACCCAGCCATCTCCCAGTTTCGCAAACGCCATTTGCTGCAAATCATCCTGGTAACGAAACGAGGTCTGCCGCAGGAAGTCGTCGTATTGCGGATCGTGAGAAATTCCGGGAGGGTCGGCCAGCACCTTGCGCACGGCGGGGTTGGATTGCAGCGCTTCCAGATCCAGCACACCGTAGAGATCCGCTCCTGGCGGCAGCAGTCGGAGCAGCGAAGCTGCCTCCGGGCGCAGCCGCTGACGCACCAGTCCACCCGCGATCAGTGCTGCCAGTAGAACTAAAGCGATGCCCGCTGCCCAGAGCTTCCTGCCTCGCACGCGTTCCCCTTCCCGCCGCCTCCGCAGCACGACTGCGGTCATGGTCCGGCAAGAACTATCCTATCGTGCGACACTCCGCCACTCAACCGCTCTGTTGCGGGAAGGTCTTGACAGTGCCCACAAATCTCCCCACACTGGAGAAACGACAGACTGCAACTTGTTGAGGGCACGTAGCTCAATTGGCAGAGCAGGGGACTCTTAATCCTCAGGTTGTAGGTTCGATTCCTACCGTGCTCACCATTCCTTTAGT
>JBGPJR010000017.1:0-13001 GCA_041485545.1 Terriglobia bacterium | reverse complement strand
CAGCTTGCTGCGGTCGATGCACCCGCTGGTGAGATGGAAGTCGTGCTGGGTCCCGGCTGGCCCGGCATCCTGCTGCATGAGGCCGTCGGCCACGGGCTGGAATCCGACTTCAATCGCAAGAAAACCTCGGCCTTTAGCGGGTTGCTGGGAGAGAAGGTAGCCAGCGAACTCTGCACCGTGGTGGATGACGGCACCATCCCGGGCCGTCGCGGCTCGCTCAACGTGGACGACGAAGGGACGCCGACCTCGCAGACCGTGCTCATTGAGCGCGGCATTCTGCGCGGCTATTTGCAGGACAAACTGGGCGCGCGTCTTACCAATGCAGCCCTGACCGGCAACGGCCGCCGCGAGAGTTACGCTCACATCCCCATGCCGCGCATGACGAACACCTACATGCTGGCCGGCAACTCCGACCCGGGCGACATTATCCGGTCCGTCAAACGGGGCCTGTACGCCGCGAACTTCGGCGGCGGCCAGGTGGACATCACCAACGGGAAGTTTGTGTTCTCGGCCTCGGAAGCGTACCTGATCGAAAATGGCGAGCTGACCCGTCCCGTGCGCAATGCGACTCTGATTGGCGATGGCCCGACGGTGCTGCGGCACGTCTCCATGGTCGGCAACGATCTGGCCTTGGACGAAGGCATTGGCTCCTGCGGCAAGGACGGCCAGACCGTGCCGGTTGGCGTCGGCATTCCCACGATTAAAGTGGACCGGCTGACGGTGGGCGGCACCGGCTAAGCTCGTTACTCGATACCATCCCGAGGAGCACAGCAACGAGGGACTTGCTTTTGCATCCCTGTTCCAACTAGCCCGCATGCAAAACCTGCAACAGCTCGCCCAGGAAGTGGTCGCCAGCGCCGTCCGGCTGGGGGCCACCGCCGCGGACTCCGTGATTCGCGAAGGCAGCGAGTTCACAACCACCGTGCGCTGTGGCGAAGTGGAAAAACTGAAGGAGGCCGGGGCCAAGGCCATCGGCCTGCGCGTGTTCGTTGGGAGCCGTGTCGCCAGCTCGTACAGCTCGGACTTTTCTTCCGCGGGAATTGAACGGCTGGTCTCCAGTGCGCTGGCCGCGGCACGCGTGACTTCGGAAGACCCCTGCGCAGGACTGCCCGAAGGCGAGCAGCTCGGCCAGCTCCCTGGCGACCTGCAGTTATTTTGTGACGACGTGACGCGCCTGGAAGCGCGCGCCCTGATTGATTCCGCGCGGCGCGCGGAGCAGGCGGCGTTTGCCGTCGACCCGCGAATCCAGAATTCCGAGGGCGCGACCTGCGACGTCAGTTACGGCCGCAAGATCCTGGCCACCTCGCAGGGCTTTGTGGGCGCCTACCGGCGTTCCTCCTGCTCGCTGTCGGTCGTTCCCATCGCGGTGCCGAGTGGCGAGGCCGGGGGGCGCGGCATGCAGCAGGATTACTGGTACACGGTGGCGCGCAGCTTTGCTGCCCTGGAGCCGCCCGAGCAGGTCGGCCGAATCGCAGCGGAGCGGGCTCTGCGGCGGTTGGGCGCGCGCAAAGTAGCCACGGTACGCGTGCCGGTGGTCTTCGACCAGCGCACGGCTGGGAGCTTGCTCGGATCGCTCTTTGACGCCCTAACCGGAGAGTCCGTCTACCGCCAGGCCTCGTTTCTGGCCGGCAAGCTCGGCGACAAGATCGCCTCCGATGCCGTCACTCTGGTTGATGACGGCACACTTCCAGGAGGGTTCGGGTCGGCTCCGTTTGACGATGAAGGCGTCCAGACGCGGCGCACCGTTGTGATCGAGAGGGGAGTCTTGAAGAGTTATCTCCTCAACAGCTACACAGCGCGCAAGCTGAACCTAGCAACCACCGGCAATGCGTCGCGAGGCGTCGCGGGAAATCCCGGCGTGGGACCACACAACTTTTTCCTGCAGCCGGGAACTGCCGCGCCCGACGAAATCATTCGCACCGTACGCAGCGGGTTCTATGTTACTGAGTTCATGGGCTTCGGCGTCAACACGGTCACCGGCGATGTCTCGCTCGGAGCGACCGGCCTCTGGATTGAAGGAGGCGAGCTCGCGTATCCTGTCGAGGAGGTCACGGTGGCGGGCAACCTGCTCGCGATGTTGCAGGACATTCAGGCCGTGGGCTCAGACCTGGAGTTTCGCGGCTCCATCGCTTCGCCGACGCTGCTGGTGGGCGAGATGACTGTCGCAGGCCAGTAGGGTTTTCATTTCTATGGATACAAAAAAAATCAAGGATCGCGCGGAGCGCAAGAAGCTCAAGCGGGCGGCTCGCAAGAAGCAGCCCCCCAAGGGCAAGCGGACCGAGCCGCGCGGCTCGCAGAAACGCAAGATGAAGAAGATGGTCCGCGGCCAGAGCAAGCGCTAGAGCCTCCGACCGTTCCTTTGCGGCCGCCGGGGAGCGGTGTGCGTTTGCTGAGCGATGACATCGCCGGCGCAATCCGATTCCATCGAGCAGTTCATCGCGGCGCTGCCCAAGGCCGAGCTGCACGTGCATCTGGAGGGCTGCGTCGACGCCGACACGCTGTGGGAGCTGGCCGTGCGCCAGCACTCCCCGCTCGTCGCCGGGGGCCGCGCGGCGCTGGACGCGCCTTACGCGGCACGCGACTTTGCCGGATTCATCGAGGCTTTCAAGACCGTCTGCCTACACTTGCAAGATCCGGCGGACTATCAGTTCATCACCTACCGGGCCTTGCGCCGCTTGGCTGCGCAGAACGTTCGATACGCGGAGATGCTGCTGAGCGCAGGGATCGTCCTGCGGCGGGGACAGAACCTGGACGCGGTATTTGCAGCCGTTGAGGCTGGAGCGCAGCAAGCCCAGCAGGAATGCGGCATTCGCGTGCAGTGGATCTTTGATGCCGTGCGGCACTGGGGAGCGGAGTTTGCTTGGCCGGTGGTGCGGGCGGCGGCCTCTCTGCGCAAGCGCGGCGTAGTGGCGTTCGGCATCGGCGGCCATGAAGCACGCGGCCCGGCTGAATGGTTCGCTGAGATTTTCGACTTTGCGCGCAACGACGGCTTGCGCCTGCACGCGCACGCCGGCGAGCTGGCGGGGCCGGAATCGGTCTGGAGCGCGCTGAATAATCTTGGCGCCGAGCGCATCGGCCACGGCTTGACCGCCGCGCAGGATGCACGGCTCGTCAGTCACCTTGCGGAAAGACAGATTCCCGTGGAGGTTTGCCTCACCAGCAACCGCTGTACAGGAGGTATTGCAGAACTCAGCCAGCACCCGCTGCGCCGCTATTTCGACCAGGGTGTGCATGTCTCGCTGCACTCGGACGACCCCGCGCTGTTCGGGACCGATCTGAACCGCGAGTATCTCCTCGCCCACCAAGTCTTCGGCTTCACGCGCGAGGAGCTGCGCCGTCTGGCCATGAATTCGTTCGACGCGGCCTTCTTAGCGGCGGACGAAAAGCGCTCCTACCTCTCCGCCTTCGCGCCGAAGCCCGCACCTTGCGTCGAGGCAGGGGGCCCGTTATGATACCGAGGCGCTTTGGCACGCTGGATGCAGGAAGCGTAGCGTTGCGAACTGCGAGCCTCTGACACCCATCCCGGTGTCGGCCAGTGGAGCACCGATGCTGAACACGACCACGCTAGAGATCCTGTTTATTGCTCTCGCAATTTATCTCTCTCACCTGCTTGCACTGCGACCCGAGTTGACCCGTGCTCGTGGGGGCAAAATCGTTGGCTTCCTCGCGCTATGTGTTCTGCCAGCGGCAGCATCGTGGACCGGTTTTTCGGAGCAGATGGACCGCTCCAAGCAGACGCAGTTCTGCCTTTCCTGCCACATCATGAGCGACCATGGCCGCAGTTTGTATCGCGACGACCTCAGCTACCTCCCCGCAGCGCATTTCCAAAACAACCGCATCCCGCGCGAGGTGGTGTGCTACACCTGCCACACAACCTATACCCTCTACGGTCCGCTGCAGTCGAAACTGGAGGGATTGCGACATTTGTACGTGCAATATCTGGGGACGCCGCCGAAGCCCGCGGAAATCAAGCTGTACTCGCCGTACAACAACCGCGAATGTCTGCACTGCCATGACGGCTCCCGGTCGTTTGAGGAGGCTTCGGGGCACAGCGACCCGGATGTGCTGCAGCAGATCAAATCCAACGAGGTTTCCTGCCTGGCGTGCCATGACCAGGTGCACGACGTGGGCAGCCTCGCGGACGCCACCTTCTGGAAGGAGCCACAGTAAATGGCGCTCCTGCCCATGGAACGGCGCCTTCGCTTAGCGGGCTGGACGATCTCGGCCGGCCTCCTGATCCAACTGCTGACATTGCTCTGGGTGCATCCGCTGGCGTTCGTGGCATTTCTGATGATCGGAACTCCGCTGGTGGCGGTGGGCGCGGCGTATTATTTGTACTTTCTAATCTTAGGAAGTCCCAGAGAGCCAATAAGAGAGCCCATGAAAGACGAGGTCAGTTGAGAAACCTCCAGTCACTTCTCGCACGACTGACCTAACGCCAAACAGTTACAATAGAAAAAGAAGAAGAGGAGATGTTGCGCTCGATGTTGCGCTCGATGAGGTTGCCAATGCACACTGCGAGAATCGTTATGCTCGCGGTCGCCCTATTCACGGTGGCGTGCACTCAGCAGCCCAGTCCCAGCGCGGGGACTGCGCCCCCTTCTCCCGCTACATCCCAACCCGAGCCCGCTGCATCGGAGGCCGCCATGCCGGAGCAAAGCCACGCGGCCATGGATGAATCCGCAGCGGGCGAACCGCAGATATTTGAACCGGGAACGCACCAGGATCATGAGCCCAAACACGGCGGGACGTTCTTTATGGCCTTAGACAACCGCCATCACCTGGAGGGACTGCTGGTGCCGCCCGGGCGCTTGGTGGTCTACCTCTACGACTCTCACACGCAGCCCGTGAGCCTTGCGGAATTGCAACAGGCCACCGGAACGGTGCAGTGGGGCGCTGCCGAGGACGCTCCGCAAACTTCACTGGCGGTCGCCGAGGGGGGCGAATATCTGGAGGCCACACCGCCCCGTGAGGTGAAGTTCCCCATCGAGCTCACCTTGCGGCTGCATTTTCCTGGCACCGCGCCGGATGCCAGACCGGAGCTTTTCACCTTTCCCTTCAGCCATTACAACGAGCCCCTGACGGAAATGACGGAGCCGCATCCTTCGTCCGAACCCGAGCATACCCATCCGGGAATGTAGCACCAGCCTGCTCTGCCCAAATGAGGACGTTCTCTGCCGAGCTTCCGCTCGGCCTGAAGGGGTTCCCGCGGGAGATCCCAGCCCCCGTCCGGCAGCCTAGAAGTGGTACTCCAGCGACGCCGACACGATGTGGGCGATGTAGCCGGGAACATCCGCCCCCACCCCCAGAAAGAGCGAAGAAGCGAGCGCGGAGTCAGTAAAATACTGGCCCACATTCACCAGCTGGAAATCCACGCGGTCGTATTTCTCGTAGCGGTACTCCAGCTTGGGAGTCAGGTTGCCCTCTTTCAAGGGGAATTTTAGCGTGGCGACCATTTGATGCCAGCGATTGTTGGTGTCCGGATAATCCGACACGCCGGGGTACGGGACCGCACTCGTTACCAGGTAACCAGTAAGGCCGGGATTTCCCAAAGCCCGTGTGAACAGTTTGTTATCGGCCACCGAGAGGCTATAAAACAGGTCGATGACTGCTTTGGGGGAAGGAGAGACGGTCAAACCGGCAGCATAGTTATCGACCTTATCGCGCCGGTTGGTTTCCCAGTCGTTGTTCGGGGTGTCGTTCGTGGTGCTGCGCTGGCGGTTGCGCTGGCGGTAATTGTATTTTTCCTTGGTGTACTCCGCAAACAAAGAAACTTTGGAGTTCGGGTCGTACGTCACGTCGAACGAGTACGTGTAACTGATGTCCTTCAGCAACCCGTAGCACTGGTCTAAGGGGATCCCGGTAGTTCCGGCCCAGATGCAGCCCTTTTCCCGGTACGCGTCCTGAGTAGTCCCGTAGGATGCACTGAAGCTCAACGGGTCCACCGGTGTGATCTGAAGCAAACCCTCCCCGCGATGGCGTATCCGGCCAGCTTCGTCGAATTTTCGCATGCTGGGGATGTCCGTAGCGAGACCCACATACACATTCGGATCCCGGTCGCCATGTTTGTAGGAACCGCGCAGCAGCAGCCAACTGTACGGATTGAAATCGAGGCTGGTACCCACGGTATTCTCGGTGGACTGATCCAAGTCCCGCTCATGCCGGTCGAGTCGCTCCCAGTTGTATATGAATTTCACTGAGGAGCTCTTCATGAACTGCCACGTCGCGTTGACGGCAAGATTTTTCCGATTGTAACCGGGAACTTCGTAGGTCACTGGGCCGCTCTTGCTGTTTTCCGCCACAACAACCTGAGTGAACGTCAGGCTGGGGGTGTTGTTGTTGTAGTCGTAGGAGGTATAGCGGAGCGTCAGCGGCAGCTTGGGGAGTGCTTTGGTAGTCAGCGTATAGTTCATCGCCAGCGTTTGCTTCGTGCCATTCAGGCTCGTAGCCGGGAGCGGCGCCAGATCGGTGAGCAGCGGATTGATCGTCAGCGGAATGAACCCATCATTCTGGTGCATCCAGCCGGGCACCACACTGGCCATCAGCCGCGTCTTGTGCGGAATACTCACGGCCCCCGCCAAGCTGAAGTTTTGCGCGTTGTTGCTGGGATAGAGGTCCAGGCGGCCTCGATCACTCGGGAAGCTCGTGGCCGTCTGAGCCGCCAGCGCAAACGGCACGTCCCAGGTGAGCGTATCCACATTATTGTGGAAGAAGGAGCCGGAGTAGCCGGTTTGAATATCCCATCTCTTGACGGCGTACTCCGCGGCCGTATTCACCTGGTTGGTGCGGTAGTCAATCGGCTCCGGCAGTTCTGTGATGTTGGTCAACCCATTGGCAACTGTGCCGAAGGGCCGGTGCCCGTACATCTTCTCGTGCGAGTAGTTCAGTTTCAAGGTCCAGTCGGTCCGGGGCGTCAGAGTGAGCGTGCCGGAGCCCTTGTCCCGCCGCAGCGACATGTTTACCGCCGGGGAACTACTCAGAACCGATTGCAACACCGGCACATTCGAAGCATTGGCTTGCAGTATGGACTTGATTGGAAACGGAGCCACGAACACGCCGGGGGTGTTTTCGATCAGAAAGCTTCGAGCCGTGGTCGTAAAGACATGCGGGGTCTGGTCCCACTTCAGATCCAGCCGGTACTGGCGGGAGGTGCCCAGGCTGATCAGGAACGTTTGATCGTTTTCGCGAGGGTCGCGGGCCTGCAAGCTGAAAAAGAAGCTTTTCTTGAACAGGTCATTCAAATCCACCTCGGCGTGACGGATAAAAACTCCCTGGGGAATGTCGCGGTACTCATTGAACTTGGCCGAACTGCGATTTCCATACAGTTGCCGGACCCCAAACTCTATCTGTCCGAGGTCCGCTTCCCCCTGCGCGTATGCCGTTCTGCTTGCCAGCAACAGCACCGGCACGATGGCGAACAGGATGAATCTTTGAAGTAGCTGCCTGCTCATTGAGAACCTCCGTCTTCGCTCTCGGGCAAGGAAATGACCGTATCGTGATCCTCTATATCCTCTGTCGGAACGCACTCGCCCTCCCATTTACCGTGTGAAAAACTCTCCACTCGGGTTATTGGTACCGTGGATCTGGGAATGACAGTTGGTGCAGCCCCGGTTGATTGCGAAACGTGTGGTTGCCAATTGAGGAGTGGCGTTATGTCCCGACACGTCGTGGCACTGCTGGCACAGCCGGGGCATGCTGGCCTTCAGCAACTGCGGCCGGCTGGCGCCATGCGCTTCATGGCAGTTCATGCAGTTCTCCATCACCGGCGGATGCTCATTCAGGAACGGCCCGCGCCGCTCGGCATGGCACTGGTAGCAAGTCTCGTTGATCGTGGCCTTGACCAGCAGGCTGGGATTGGGCGTTCCATGCGGATTATGGCAATCCGTGCAGGTGACCTTTCCTTCCCGGAACGGCATGTGAGCCGAGCGCTGCACCTGCGCCCGCCGCATGGGATGGCACTGGAAGCACACTTCCATCGTGGTCTGTTTGACGAATTGATGGTTTCCCGTGAGCGGCTCATCGAACCGGGTGGAGGGGATGTTGGGTTTCATCACCTGGTGACAGGTGACGCACGCCAGCCCCCGAGATTCGTGAGTGCTGCCTTGCCAGAACATCCGATTCCCCTTTTCGTGGCACTGCAAGCATTGCTCGTTCTGCTGCTCGGCCGACTGCGGAGATGTCTTGCCAAAGCGAATGATGGCGTTGATGTCGCCACCGCCCTCGACGTGAGCCCGGCCGGGGCCGTGGCACGCTTCGCAGCCGAGCTTTTCCGTGTCGGTCTTGGGATGTTCCAGGAACGCCTTGCCCATGGCCGTGTGCTTCCACGTATCCATACTGGTTGCGTGGCAGGTTGCGCACGCTTCCGAGCCCACATAGTCCGAGATGGCCCCTTGCTGGGCTGCTGCTGGCGACACATTGGCCACAAGCCTGCCGCCCCCCAGCCAAAGGGCTAAGGCTGCCAAGCTAGCGATCGTCTTCCAAGGCCGCGCCGGTTTGTCTTTATACATGGACGTCTCCATCCGACCTCCATTGGTCCGTCTTCCGTGCCAATTGTGGATTGTTTCCCGACTTCTGGACAAGTTGAACTTTCCCTTTGATCGCTCGTGTTCTCTTTCTCAAACCATTCTTCTGCGTGGAAAGCCGCAGCAAACTATCCCCATGCCCCATCAAACCAACAACGCCAGCAAGTTTCGTTCCATAAGAAGACTATTTGATCCAATCTCCTTCAATTCGCGTGGTCTTGGCAAAAGGCTCAGTGATTGTTTCCTCATGTCCCGTTTATTCCTAGTGCCAAGATGGTCGCGACGGAACGTCGAAGGAGCGCAAACACCGCCACTTCGTAAAATGCCCCAGGGCGTGAGTGATCTGACGCAGGTCCAATAGCCGACCAGCGGTTGTTCTTGAGCCTAACTCCTTTATGGAAACCGTGAGACGTTTGGTATGTCGGTTGCATAAACCGGTCGCTCAAGATTGCTGGAAGGTCCGGGGAATTTTCGGACAAAGTATTGGTATGTCTGTTGGGCCTTATGGCAAGGCGGCGTTCCCAGAAGGAATTCTTAAGTTCGAAGCGATCACATCCATGAACAATCCTATGGCGAATGATTCTTTGCAACCGGCGGGCGGCAAGGGGCGGAGCTCCTGTTGCTTGCAAGAAACGTTTCGTCGCGCTATCTTGAGTGTTTGTGGAAAACCGGGCCGCTAGTCCGATGCACCCGCGGTGATGCCTGCCATGGATGAGATAAACCGGAGACGATGGCTTAAGTCGCTGTTGGGGGGAGGAATTGGGGCTTCCATTCTCTCCTTTCTCTATCCCATCCTGAGCTTCGTTCTCCCGCCGCCCACGCAGGGGTCTGGTGCAGAATCGCAGGAAGTGGGACAGGCCGCGGAGCTGAAACCCAATTCCGGCGTCGTGTTTCAATTTGGAACCCAGCCCGCTCTTCTGATTCGCACACCGGAGGGGGATTTGCGCGCCTTCAGCGCCATTTGCACACATTTGGGCTGTACGGTGAGCTACGAGGCGGATTCCAAGGTCATCTGGTGTCCCTGCCACAACGGGATCTACGATCTTCATGGCCGCAACATCGCAGGTCCGCCGCCCCGGCCTCTTCTGGAGTTTAAGGTGAACCTGCGCGATGGCAAGGTCGTGGTTACTAAAGGAGCCTGAAGGGATTCGCTGATCTGTGGCATTCTCACCGCGCGCCTGGTTGGATGAACGGCTGGACCTGAGCCCCGTTCGGGAATTCGTCGAGCACAAGTCCGTCCCCGTGCACCGGCACTCTTACTGGTATTACCTGGGCGGCATGACGCTGTTTCTGTTCATCGTGCAGGCGATGACCGGCATCTTGCTGCTGCTCTACTATCAGCCTTCGGAAGCCAATGCGTTTGAGAGCGTGCGGTTCATCATGACGCAGGTGCGTTTTGGCTGGCTGATCCGCTCCATTCACGGCTGGTGTGGGAATCTGCTGATTGCGCTGGCGTTCGCTCACATGTTCAGCACGTTTTTCTTGAAGTCCTACCGCAAGCCGCGGGAGCTGACCTGGGTGAGCGGCATGCTCCTGCTGTTCCTGATGCTTGGCTTCGGGTTCAGCGGCTATCTGCTCCCCTGGAACACTCTTTCTTACTTTGCCACCATGGTGGGAACGAATATCGCCGGAGTGGTGCCCGGGCTGGGGCAGTTCGTGCTGCGCTTCCTGCGAGGAGGGGACAGCGTGACCGGGGCCACGCTGACACGCTTCTTTGGATTCCACGTGGCGATCCTGCCGGCGATCATCGGACCGGTGCTGCTGCTGCATCTGTTGCTCATCCAAAAACAGGGAATGAGCGTCCCGCTCTCGGTCGAGCAGGAATACCGCGCCAAGGGAACAACGCCGCCCTCGATCCGCTTCTTCCCGGACTTCCTGTTGCGGGAACTGATGGGCTGGTATCTGGCGCTGGCAGTGCTGGCAGGGCTCGCCGCGCTGGTGCCCTGGGAACTGGGAGTCAAGGCGGACCCCTTCGCCCCGGCGCCGCCGGGCATTCAGCCGGAATGGTATTTCCTGTTCATGTTTCAGACGCTGAAATATATCCCTGCCAAGATATTCGGCTTTGACGGAGAAGTCTTGGGCATCTTGGCCTTTGGTGTCGCGGGCTTGCTGCTGCTGCTGGTCCCCTTTCTGGATCGGGCGGCGGCTAAAGGTTTGCGGAGTAAGATTGTCAAGCGCGCGGGAGTCATCATCGTCATTTACATTCTGACGATGACCACAGTCGCTTATGTCGCCAATTTGGCAAGATAGAATGCAGCGGGCCGTCCGGGGCGCGGGTCTGATGATCTGCATCCTGGGGGCGTCCCTCTGTGCTCGCGCTCAAGAACCAGGAGCCGCCGCTCCGAAGGCCGCGGAGCCGGAGCCGAAGATCACCTGCATCGTTTGCCATTCCAACCTGGGCGGGCAATTAGCCATGCCCACCAAGCCGTTTCCGACCGACGTCCACGCCGAGAAAGGGCTGACGTGTGCTTCCTGCCATGGGGGAGACCCGACCAGCATGGACCCCAAAGTGGCGATGAGTCCCGCGAAGGGCTTTCGCGGCAAGCCCACGCGCGAGCAGGTTCCGGAGTTTTGCGGGCGCTGCCACAGCGACACCGCCTATATGCACCGTTACAGCCCCACGGTGCAGACGGACCAGGTGAGGCAGTACTACACCAGCCGGCACGGGGAGCTGCTTCGGCAGGGAAACCCGCAGGTGGCAACGTGTATCAACTGCCACAGCGTGCACGATATCAAGCTGGTTTCCGACCCCGCTTCGCCCGTCTACCCCACGAACATCCCGGGAACCTGCGGCCAATGCCACAGCAACCAGGATTACATGGGAGCTTATACCGATCTGCCCGGTCTGACTCAAGTGGCCTATTATGAGAAGAGCGTTCATTACCAGGCCCTGACGATTCAAGGGAATCTTTCCGCCCCCACCTGCGTGACGTGCCATAGCAGCCATGGAGCGACTCCGCCCGGGGTTCGGTCGGTCGCGGACGTCTGCGGAAGGTGCCATGCTCAGAACCTGCAATTCTTCCAGAAGAGCGCTCACGCGGCGGCCTTTGCCGACATGGGTGTGCCGGGGTGCGTGCAGTGTCACGGCAACCACGCCATCTTATCCGCCAATGAGGCCATGCTGGCGGGGCCCGCCAGCGTCTGCATGACCTGTCACGTAGAGGGCGACGCTGGAGCGCAGCGTTCTGAAGAGATGGCGGGGCAGATTCGCAAGTTGGACGCGGCCATCCAACAAGCACGGGCCACCTTGGAAGATGCCGATCGGGCGGGCATGGATGTGAGCGTCGCGACGGCGGAACTGACGACAGCCCACAGCCATTTGGTCATGTCTCGGACGGCCATCCACAGTCTGGACACGGCGCAAGTCGAAGCGGAAATCAGCCAAGGGATTCCCGTCGCCGAGCAGGCCCTGCAGGAGGGCCGGGACAAACTCGCAGAGGTTCAGTCGCGCCGCAAAGGAGTGGCGCTATTTTCCCTCCTCGTGCTGGCCATTGTGTTCAGCCTTTATCTGTATATCCGACTGGAAGACAAGCCGAAACGGCAATCCCAGTAGGCGGCAGCAAGCCGACGCCCCGTCACAAGGCGCGGCTAGCACCCCTCTCGGTTGGCTGTGAACGAACCGGGCCCTGAGTTATCCCCGCTACCCACCCAGGGCACGGATCAGGATTTCTTGAGGGTTCGCAAGAACGCGATCACATTGGCCGCGTCTTTGTCAGCCAGCCCTTTGACCGGCTTCATCTTCTGGTAGCCCTCTGTGATCACTTTTTTCAGATCGGCGTCGCTCTTGGCTTGCACTGCGGCCGAACCCAGGTGTGGAATCTCCACTTTCAACATCTTTGCGATTGCCTCTTTCGGAGTGCCGTCCGCGCTGTGACAGGTGGCGCAGGACTTGTTATATACCGCCGTGCCAGCCTTCGCGTCGCCCTGCTGCGCCAAGGCGAGATGAGCCGCGATCAGGAATGCCGCGATCACTCCGCACTGTACAACTACTTTCATCTTGATATCCCTCCTGGGTGAGTCGTTCGCAATCACCATTATACCTCGGGCACTTTCGCTCCACAGAAGCACAGAGCTGACAACTCACTCTTAGCAAGAACCTAGCCAAACTCCGGCTCGGAGGAAGGAGGCCAGTTTCAACCGCCGATGGCAGTGGCCTCTACCCCCGGCTGTCTCAGCAAGCCGCTCGTGCGATAAAGCAAGCCCCTGGGTGAAATTGCACAGCGCCGGGGCATTTGGCTCAAAACGCCCGGGGCCCTGAACGGCTCGGCCAACCCGTGAACTTTGGTCGGGGCGAGAGGATTTGAACCTCCGACCCCCTGCGCCCAAGGCAGGTGCGCTACCAGGCTGCGCTACGCCCCGACATTGTAGCAATATGATTTTACAACAGTCTCTGAGGTTCCCGGGCTCTCGCGTGAGGACCCATACCAAGCTCGCGGCACAACCAAGTCAACCATCCAGTAGCGTCGGCGGGGACGCGGT
>JBGPJR010000016.1:0-13147 GCA_041485545.1 Terriglobia bacterium | reverse complement strand
CCTCCAGCGTTGCTCATATACGATTTGCATGAGATGGACTGGCGCGTGGACATTTGCTGCCCATGAAAAAGTCTTTGATGAAGCTCAAAAACCTCAGGGCTTCCAGCAAGATGTGCTCTACAAGTTCAACATCCCTGGAACTGAACGCGTCAAAGTCTTAAAGTTATTGGATGCTTACAATCTAAATGCTTTTTCGCTGTTTGGTTCCGAGGAGAGCATCATGGAAACCCTAGCACTGCGTGAAATGGAGATTGGGGACCGAAAGCCGCAACCCTGATCTTCAGGGGTTTTCCGGTTTATGGAAGGGTTAAGAGGGCCACCGAGTCTGCAAAGTTAGGGGGGGGTGAACGAGGTTGAAGCTGAACAAGAAACGACTCAGCAAATGCAGACCGCCGGCAACGCGCTATGCGAGTGGTGCGCTGGGCAAGTACGGGAGTTAGTCGCCCTGCTTCGAAGTGCGGTGTCAGGAAACGCGCGGACCGCTGGTGCAAACTTCCCGGGAAACCGTTGCGGAGAAGGTCTCAAAATTCTTCTCGAAGCGCTTGGCCAGATCGCGGGCCTTGGCATCGTACTCCGCCGGATTCTTCCAGGTGTTGCGCGGAATCAGAATTTCGGAGGGCACGCCTTCGCAGGACTCCGGAATGTGGAGGCCAAAAATCGGATCCGGTTTGGTGCCCACATGCTTCAACTTGCCGCTGAGAATCGCGTTGATGATGGCGCGCGTGTGGGCAATGGAGATGCGCTTGCCCACTCCAAACGGCCCACCGCCCCAGCCGGTATTCACCAGCCAGCATTGCGCTTTGTGCCGGCTGAGTTTTTCCTTCAGCAGATTGGCGTAGATGGATGGCTGCAAGACCATGAAGGGAGCGCCGAAGCAGGTGCTGAACGTTGCTTGCGGCTCACTGACGCCGCGCTCGGTTCCAGCCACCTTGGCGGTGTAGCCGGACAGGAAGTGATACATGGCCTGCTCCGGGGTGAGCCGGGAAACGGGTGGCATGACGCCGAAGGCGTCGGCAGTCAGCATGATGACGTTCTGCGGGTGGCCTGCACTGCCGGAAGGTTCGGAATTGATGATCTGCGTGAGCGGGTAACAGCCCCGCGTGTTCTCCGTGAGGGAATCATCGTCCAGTTTGAGGCGGCGCGTGACGGGATCCAGTACCACATTCTCCAGCACCGTCCCAAAGCGCCGCGTGGTCTCATAAATTTCCGGCTCGGCCGTGGGCGATAACCGGATGACCTTGGCGTAACAGCCGCCCTCGAAGTTGAATACCCCGCTATCGCTCCACCCGTGCTCATCGTCGCCGATCAGCTTGCGGCTGGCATCAGTGGAAAGCGTCGTCTTGCCGGTGCCCGAAAGACCGAAAAACAGCGCCACGTCGCCGTCGGCCCCGACGTTGGCCGAGCAGTGCATCGAAAAAACGTTCTCCAGCGGCAGGCAGTAATTCAAGATGGTGAAGACCGATTTTTTCATCTCGCCGGCGTAGGAGGTCCCACCGATGAGCACCAGTTTCTTGCCCAGGTTCAGATAAATGAAGGCTTCCGAGCGCGTGCCATCGCGCTCCGGACTGGCCTGGAAATTCGGCGCCGCGATGATGGTGTACTCCGGCACGTGCTGGTTCACTTTGGACCAGTCGGGACGGATGAACATATTGCGCGCGAACAGGCTGTGCCAAGCGTATTCGCTGATGACGCGAATGGGCTTGCGGTAAACCGGGTCGGCGCCCGCGAAACAGTCCTGCACGAACAGGTCGCGCCCTTGCAGGTATCCCAGCACGCGCCGGTGCAGCCGGTCGAACTGTTCCGGCTCGATGGGACGGTTCACGGTTCCCCACCAGACGTGCTCTTCACTGGAAGGCTCGCGCACCACAAACTTGTCGTTGGGCGATCGCCCGGTATACTTTCCCGTATTCACACAGAGCGGGCCGAGGTGGGCCACCACTCCCTCCCCGCGCCGGACCGCCTGCTCGTAGAGAGCCGGGGCCGGGAGATTCCAGTACACGGTGTGGGCGTGTTCCACTCCGTGCTCCTCAATTCCATAAGCGCTCGGGTTCCAACCCTCCTGTCGCATTGCTCCCTCCTGAAGTGAAACGGATCGCGCTTGGCCGACAATACCCTCCCCGACCGACCGCGGCGAAACTATTAAGTTTACGAGTGTTGGGAAGCCATTTGCAAGCCGCCGTTTAGCCCCGGTGGCCCGGCCCGGTTTCAGCGGTACCTCTCGTCCAGATAGGCATCCAGGACGCGCGGCTGTTCCAGATAATGCGTCAGGGCGTACTCCGCCAGCAAGTGGTTTTCCAACTCGATCACAGCTCCCCACCATTCCCCGGGCAAATGGCGTTCGCCTGGACCATGCTCGCAGGAACCACCGCAGCCCTCTTCCGAACTGAACCACCCACCGGCCGCCTCCGGAAATTGCTTGATGCCTTCCCAGGCTGCGTCGCCCAGCGTTCCGCTGATGTCGATCTTCAGGCGGATTCGTGTCACGGGAACCTGCTACAGATGCACCTGCACCAACCTCGGCCTCATTGGACATGAGTTCGTCGGCAGGAGGGGTGGTACGCTCTCAGCGCGGTGTATCAGTATACTCCAACAGGGTCTGACTGGGCCGCGACCGTCCGGTAGGGGCATGAGCAAATCTTCACACCTCCGGTAGCGCGCCCATTCTGCGTTGCCGCTGTGGCACACGCACCAAGACAGCAACACCATTTCAGAGCACCAGTCCACCCTTGGGCCGCTTGACCGTCGCGACGCAACCGTCATAGCATAGGAACATCGATGGGCCACGGGGCGCTATCGTCTAGGGGTTAGGACGTGAGATTCTCAATCTCAAAACCCGGGTTCGATTCCCGGTAGCGCTACCAACTCTCCGCCGGACATTTCCGATCCTGACCTGCGAGTGCTTCTACGGAGGCAAACGGGTATATACTCGCAAGCGTTGGAGACTTAAAGAAGTGGAAACGAGGTCTGACTCTTTGCAGTCTTTATTACTAGGCATCTACAGGCTTTCGATTGCAGAATCAACGGAGGGCAAGATGCTAGAATTCCGCTATAGGCGAGACGTCTGGCTGGCTCGAATACGAAGAGGAACTCTTGTTCTTGGCCTTGCGCTGCTCTGGAATGGAGCACTCCTTCGACCGGCGGTGGCAGCGCCAGAGGAGTCCGCGACGGTCTCGCTGGGGTCGGTGGCCGGCCTCCCGAACGCGCAGGTGATGGTTCCTCTTTACTTTACCCCGGGTCCCCCCGAGACACGCGTGGCTCGCCTTACAGCTACGGTTCGTTTTGAGAATGGGGCGGTCAGCTTCGTGAATACGGTTAAGGGAATTGTCCTGGACTCTTCTAACGGGACACTCGAACTAAAGGCAGCGGACGACCCGGCCGACGCCAAGCAATCGCTCTTGCACCTGGAGGTTTCCACGGGCGAAGGACAGCGATTCCCTGAAGGGGTCCTTTTGTACCTGACGTTTAATATCAAGCCGGAGGCTCCCGCTGGAACGAAGGTCACTCTGAACTGGCAAAAGCCGGAGGCCAGCAGCGCAGCAACATCCGGGGGCGCAACGGTGCCCTTGGAAGCGAAAGATGGAACGATCGACGTGATCCTGCCGGAACAAACGCCGTACGTAGCTTGTTTCTTTTTTACCCATTGATGAAAAGGTTCCGGCCGCAGGCACCGCAGGAAATGAAATCGGGACAGAGGAAGTAGGCTTTCGAACATTCGGAACGGAAGGAAATTATGGCAAGACAGAAAGGCTTATTTGTTGCAGCTCTCATGCTCACGCTAGTGTCTTCCCCGTTGCTGCGGGCGCAGAATGCCTTGCCGGCCGAGGTAGCCGACCACGGTTATGCAGACCAGATTGTGGTCAACGGCAAGATTGTCAGCATGGACGACCCCGGATACAACGCTAATCCGGGGCACATCTACGAAGCGATGGCGATCAAAGGGACCCGGATTATGGCCTTGGGCACGAACCAGCAGATTCGGGCCATGGCCAGTCAGAAGACCAAGGTCATTGATATGGCGGGCCGGCTGGTGATTCCCGGCATCCTGGAGTCTCACCACCACAACTTTGGATCGTTGCAGACCTTGCAGGCCATGGGCGTGCCCCTTGCCGACAAGAGAATGTCGGTTCAGGTGCAGGCGGGCAAAGATATGGAGGCGACCCGTCTGAAGATTGAAAACGCCATCAAAGATGCTGCCTCCAAGCTACAACCGGGCGATTGGATCTACATGGGACTTAACCCCAACCCGCAAGAGGGCGTTGGCGGAGGCATGTTGCAGGAGTGGACGGGCCGCGGAGAGCTGGAAAACCGCACGCGCCTGAGTCGGGTGGCTCCGGTAAATCCGACCTGGATCCAGATGGGCGTCCGCGCTACCGTCAACGACGCCGCTTTGGACGTACTGCGGAAGTACTTCCCAGACTTCGATGAGTTCAATGACATGGAAGATTCCGACCTCCCGAACTCCACCGATGTGGGGGAGCTGGGCCTCGGACCCATGACGGCTGTCGAGTGGCAATACTGGTACCGCAACCAGCCCACTTCGGTGCTGGCCGAGGTGGTGCGCCAAGCCTGGGAGCGGACCGCAGCCGTGGGACAGACCGCTTTCGGATCGCGGGTGTACGCTCCACGGATCGTGGATGCCGTCAGCTATCTGCACACCTCGGGCAAAGCCCCCATCCGGTACATGATGGAGCTGGAAACGCACCGCACCCCGATGCAGCCGGAGGTTTCGGAGAATCTCTACGCCACCATCGGCAACCTGACCGGCATGGGCGATGACATGATGTGGATGGGCGGCGCCTCGAATGAAGTGTGGGATGCCATCTATCCCAGGCATTGTTTCGGACCGGACCTTCCGGCCGCTCCGGCCGTCAAAGAGCGGGAGATGTGCCGCAAGCCCGACGATATTTTCTGGAAGACCATAAAAATTTCAATGGAGCACGACTGGCGCTTCCTCGATGTTCATGCCGTCGCCAGCGACGCGGCCCGGCGCTTGATCCAGATCATCGACAGCGTCCGGCAGGATACCGGAATGACGGCCGAGGACATTCAGAAGATGCGGTTTACCATGGAGCACGTGGTGGCCGTCGGCAACGTCCCCGATATCATGTCAAAAGTGAAGGAGTACGGGATCTACTTCAGTATCAACCCGAGCATGCTGGCCGGCCAGTACGCCGACTATGTCCGCGCCTACGGTCCCAACGCCATCCCGTTCATGGAGCCGGTGAAAACCTACCTGGACGAAGGCGTGAACGTGGTGGGGCAATTTGAGGGTGCCCCCATCGGCGAATCCCTGAAGATGTTCATCACGCGGAATTTCGATGGAAACGTCATTCTGCCGGATCAAAAGCTGGATCGGGTTACGGCGCTCAAGATGTGGACCACCTGGTCTTCCCGTTACTTTTATAAGGAGAATGAATTCGGGTCGCTGGAACCGGGAAAGCTGGCGGACTTTGTGGTGCTCGACAAAGACTACTTCACCATCCCCGTCGATGATATTCCCAGCATTGTCCCGCAAATGACCGTGGTGGGAGGAAAGCCGAGCCACCTGGGAGCCGATTTTGCGAAGGAGTTGGGAACGGAGCCGGTCGGCTATCAGTTCCCCGCTGGCTCCCATCCGTGGGGATCAAGGTGACCTGTCTCCGGCGTTTGGCAATTGGAGAGGGGTTGCGGATCCTATCGTGTCGGTGATGGGTGGAGCAAGCAGATAGAACGGGTTGATCGTTACGATCTTCGTCACTACCGCTTTGCGGCCGACTCCTCCGAATTCGTTGCGGGCATAGCCGCTGGCGCGCTTCCTCAGGAGGACGCGGAGGAGTAGGCGCGCAGGCCCGCGTTCCACAGCAACTTCATCGCGACAAAAGCGGCCAGCGTGACGGCTGCCATGTGCAGCAGCAGGCCGGCGGTGAGCCCTTCAAACAACGCCCGCGTCGGGAACGACACAACTAAAGCGAACGGCAGAATGGTCACCAGCACGCGCCGCAGCCAGCCCGTGAAGATGCCGTAGGGGCGCGTGGTGTATTGCTCCATGGCCCAGAAGATCTCGCGCAGCCCGCTCGAGGCATGCATCCAAAAGGTGGGAATGAAGAACATCATCTGCAGCGCGTAATGCAGCGACACCCCGACCAGCAGCAACCCTAGAAAAACCAGGATGCGGCGCGCGCCGAGAGGATCGGGATAGCGCGCCAGGGTCCAGGTGAGAATGCCGCAGGCGACCAGCAGATTCACGAAGGAGTTGGCGGCAAACTCCCGCAGGCTGAGAAAAAACAGCGGCGAGACCGGGCGCGTGAGATGGTAGTCCAGCTCGCCCTTGTTGATGGCCAGCGGCAGCCCCCACATGTTGTTCGAGAAGACCGTCATGTTGATGGCGTCGAAGACAAACATGCCGCCCGCGAAGACCAGCATCTGGTCGAACGTCCAGCCGCCCAGCATGCTGGTGTGCTGATACAGCACCCAGAAGAAGCCCAGGTTGACGAGGTTCCAGACTACGTCCATCAGGACCCGGAAGAAGAAGTCCACGCGGAACTCCATCGCGCGGCTGAAGGAGAACCGCAGGAAGCACCCGTAGAGGCGCAGATAGCGAATCATAGGCCCACTCCGGTGTACTGCAAATCGCCGCGCCGCCAAACCAGGCGTCCCAGAGCGGCCGCCACGCCGCACCAGAGGGTCGCGATGACCAGGCCCGTCGCCCATTCCGTCACGGTCACTCTTCCCATCAGGGTCCGCACCGGCACGGAGTAGAGGTAGGGAAACGGCAGCCAGTAGAGAACCTGGCGCGCCCAGTCGGGAAACAGGTCCAGCGGCAACAGCAGGCCCCCCAGGAGCGACATGACGAACCGCTCCGCCACCACCAGGCTCCAGACATTCTCCGCCCAAAACGCCACCTCCTGAATGGGCAGCAGCAGCAGGTAGTGCAGCAGGTTCGCCACAGCCAGCGAGGCCAGGCTCATCGCCACTGACGCCGGCGTGATGTGAACTTCCTGCGGGATGCCGACCAGGAAGGGCGCCACCGCGCCGAACAACGTCATCTGAATCATCTGCGGCGCCAGCGCGCCGACCTGTTCCGCATACTTCACGGCCGGGTAGGACACCGGATAGAGCAGGTAGCGGCTCAGGCTCCCGTCGTAGATATCCTGCGAGGTTCCCATCTCCATCTCGGTGGACTGCACCATGCGGCCCATCAGAATGGCAAAGACGTAGTAGAGCACCATGCCGCGCGGCGTGTAGCCGCCCAGCGTGGACGCACCGGAGGCGGCAAACAGCGCGTGCGCCAGAAACCAATACACGCTGAAGTTGACCGCGATGCCGCCCAGCGAGTTGATCCAGAAGTCGGTGCGGTAGGACATGCGCTTGCGCGCCTCCGTGCTGGACACATTCCAGAGCAGGGCCAGCCTCATGGTTTCTCCTCCCGCTTGGCTGTCTCCGGCTGGCTGCGCTGGCGGGAGCGCTGGATGCGCTCGATCACCGTGCCGATGTCCACGTCCTCGATGGCCAGATCGGCTACGGGCCATCCGCGCAGCAGCTCCGCGGCGGTTTCCGCCACGCGCCCGCGCGGGACCCGCAGACGCACCAAATCTGGCGTGGATTCCTCCACCACGCCCAGAGCGCCCAACCCGTCGGAGCCGCCCACGGGAGCTTCCTCCTTGCGCAGATGCGCCGTGATGATCTTGTGCTCGGCGTACTCCGACATCACCTTTTCCAGACTGCCGTCGAAAACAATCTCGCCTTCGCGCAGGATGATGATGCGTCGGCAAAGCCGCTCAATGTCCTCCATGTAATGGCTGGTGAGGATCATCGCGGGGCGGTGCTCGGCCCGGTAGCGCAGGATGAAATCGCGGATGGCACGTTGCGCGGTGAGGTCCAGACCGATGGTGGGCTCGTCCAGATAGACCACGCGCGGGGAGTGCAGCAGCGCCGCGATCAGCTCCATCTTCATGCGCTCGCCGAGCGAGAGGCGCCGGATCTGCACCTGCAGCTCGTCGCGCACCTCCAGCGCCTCGGCGAGATATTCCAGCGTGGAACGGTAGCGCTCTTCTGGAATTTGATAGATTTCTTTGAGCAGCAGGAAGCAGTCAGCCGCGGGCAGGTCCCACCACAACTGCGCTTTCTGTCCCATGATGAGCGCGATCTGGCGGCGGAAGCGGTTGTCGCGCTCCCAGGGCGTAAAGCCCAGTACGCTGGCTCGCCCCGAGGTGGGGTGGATGATTCCGGCCAGCATCTTGACGATGGTGGTCTTGCCCGCGCCGTTCGCTCCCACCAGCCCCACAATCTCGCCCTCGCCGACCGAGAAGGAAACTTCGCGCACGGCCCGCTTGTGGACGTACTCCCGCCGGAAGAGCGAGCGCACCGAGCCCGCCAGCCCCGGCTCCTTCTTGTGAACCGTGAAGGTCTTCGTAAGTTTGTCCACTTCGATCATGGGTGCAACCGTACGGCGTCGTTCGCAGGTGCGGGCGATGCGCCGGTCACTCTGCAGCAATATTCTATGCGCTCCGAGGCATAACTTGCGTGGGCTATCAGGAAATCTTCCTTTAGGTCCGGCGGGTGGATGCCAGCGCGGCTAGGCCTTCTTGATCAGGATGGCGGCGAAGAAGCCGTCGGCGGCTTCGCGGGCGGGAGAAGTTTCCAAAACATCTGCTGCCAGCAAGCGTTCTGCGTCCGGCCGCAAGAACGGACGCAGCCTCGCGGCATCTTCGCGCAACGGGAGCAGGCGGAATTCCGGGTGCGTCTTCAAAAACCGCTCTACCACACCCTGGTTCTCCTCCCATTCGAGCGAGCAGGTGCTATAGACCAGACGCCCTGCCGGTTGGAGAGCCGCTGCGGCGCTATGCAGCAGACGGCCTTGCGTCTCAGCCATTCTCGGGATGTCCGAGGGCTTGAGCCGCCACTTCAGCTCCGGATTGCGGCGCAGAGTGCCGGTTCCGCTGCAGGGTGCGTCCACCAGCACGCGATCAAACGCTGCGCGGAACGGGAGCGGCTGCTCGCCATCGAGCACCGTGCGATGGATATTGGCGGGCGATGGCGGCGCGAGGAGCTGGCGCAGCCGGTGCAGGTGAAGGTCGCAGGCAATAACTAAGCCGGATGGGCCGGCCCACTGCGCCAGCAAGCCGGTCTTATTTCCAGGCGCGGCACAAACGTCCAGCACCCGCTGGCCTGCCTGAACGTCCAATAGGTACGGCACGAGCTGCGACGCTTCGTCCTGAATCACGACCGCGCCGCGGCGATAAGACTCGCCCCGGGTCACGCTGCCGCTTCGAACTGCCAGCGCGCTCCTCAGAAGATGACCCGGAGAAGTTTCGACGGCCTCGCGCAGCAGCGCCTGTGCCAGCTCCTCCATGGTTGTGATGCTGTTTGCGCGCACAAACGTGACCGGCGGCTGGTTGTTGGCGCGCGCCAGCGCCAGAGCTTGCTTTGCTCCCCAGCGCTGCCACCAGCGCTCCAGCAGCCAGCGGGGATGCGAAGTTTCGATGCTGGCCCATTCCACCTCATCCATGTCCGCCGGGCGCAGCGTAGCAAGTTCCACCGGACCCGCCTTGCGCAGCACGGCATTCACCAGCCCTGCGGCGGAGGTTTTGCCCGCGCTTTTGACCAATTCCACCGCCTCGTCCACGGCGGCGGCCGCAGGAATCCGGCTCAGAAAGCGCTGCTGGTAGAGGCCCAGCCGGAGCGCCACGCGCACCTCCGGGTCAAACCGTTCCCACTTCCCTGCGGCAAAGGAGCGGGCAATGAAGTCCAGAGTCGCTTGCCATCGGAGCGTGCCGAGCACCAGTTCGGTGCCTAGCGCGGCATCGCGCTCCGTCAGGCGCTCTGTCAACTCACCGTGGAGGAGCTCCGACGCGAAGCTCGCTTGCGTCTCCACACGAAGGAGAATTGCAAAGGCGGCGCGCCGGGCGGGTGTGGGCATGGGAGTCGCAACGGAACCGCGGTCCGTCGCTGCGCTCAGCATGACAGCGTTAGAGGGGAATGGCAAGAAAGCGGGCCGCGCGGGCTCAGCCTTTACACCAGCAGCTTCTTCGCGCCCAGATAGGACTCCTGCTGCATGCGCTCAAAGTCCCGCTTCACCAGGTTCAGCCCGAAGACGCAGCGCTCAAATTCCTCCGACAGCTTCCGGAAGAACGGGGCGCTGCTTTTGTACTCGAACAGGTTGAACTCCGAGACGATGAAGTAGGACTCCTTGCCGGTCTGGATATAATCGAGCAGCGCGTCCAGCCGCTGCCGTCGCAGGCGCCACTGGTTGACCGCCTCCGGGAACAGGCCCGCAAAGAAAAGCGTGAAGTCGCCGATGTGCTTGCGCACCTCGCGCTCCCAGTCAAACGACGGCCCCTCCAGCAGCGGGTTGGAGGCGACCAGCATCTCGCCCACGTCTTCCAGCGTGCGCCCGCGGGCGTCGCGAATCGGGTAGAGGTTCTCGATGCTGCTGAAGCGCACCAGCAGGTCGGCGACGTATGCCAGCACCTCGCGGTCGGCGAGATGCAGGTTGTCTTCGAAGTTGCGGCGGACTACTTCTCCAAGCAACTCCTGGAGCGGTTGTGTGGAACAGAGCGACTCCGCTTCCGGTCGGAAGAGAGGATCGGCTGTCATGGGCCACCTCCTGACTGCTTAGATGCGGCGCGCTCCCCCAGGGTAGTTCTGCCGCAGGTGCCCCTACTGTGCCATAGCTGGTGGCGTGTCTGGATGCGGAATCACCGCTGGAGAAAGCATTTGCGGAGTGTGAAATAGAGCACACACCAGCCGTCGCTGCCGGTCGCACGTACCCGCCTTTGGAAGCGCGAGCGCAGCTGGTTGCCTGATCGCGGAAATCGCGCAGGAGCGGAAAATGCGAGGGGTTACGGGACGACGTCGCCGGGAGGGGCGTCATGCTTGTCGTTGTTGTCGCTGCCGGGAGGCGGCGCAGGTTCGTTGGAGCCGGAATCGCTCGGAGTCGGAGGCGCTGAGGGGCCCGCGCCCGGCGCCGGACCGGCGGAGGGAGAGGAACCCTGCGTGGGGGTACGCGACCTGGAGGCACCTCGCGCGGTGTTGATCTGAGCCCAGGTGTCACCCACCGCCCGCACCACTCGGCCCAGCGTCCCCAGCGGGCCGACCAACCCCTTGGCCACCGGCGTCAGCGGCAGCGTGGGGGCGACCCGCAAGGTCTGTCCCGACTCGACGAAGACTTCATTGCCCGGCAGCAAGCGGTGCCGCACGCTGACCGTGCCGTTCTCGACGGAGACGACGGTCTCCTGCGCCGCATCCACTTCCACGTCGAACACGGTGCCGCGCACCGAGATCACCGCCGTCGGCGAGGTCACCCGCAGCGGCGGAGCGTCGCTGGTGAGGTGCTGAATTTGCAGCCGGACCTTTCCCAGATAGATGTCGAGCAGGTCGCGCCAATTCACGCGGTTGGCCCGGAAGATGAGGCGCGAATCGGGGAACACTTCCAGCACGCTCCCATCCGGCAAAGAGAGTTGCGCGTAGCCGTCCGCTCCGGTAACGATGGCCTGGCCGGCCTGAACCGTCTGGCCGCTCGTCAGAGTCCACAGCTCCCCGGCGCGCTCCACGGAAACCGTTCCCGTCAGCGTGGCCACCTGAGCGGTGTCAGCGGTGAGCTGGGCCTGTGCCGCAAGCGCCCCGTATGCCAGAGCGAAAATGGCGCACAGGGCCACCCACGGAAGCGACCGTGCTTGCTGGCTTCGCAAATTTTCGATGCCTTGCATACCAGACCGACCTGCTGTGGGGCACACACTACTACCCCGCGCGAACCTGCAACTCTATCAAAACCGGGCCGGAAATGCTACCGCGCTGTGACACGGCAGGCATCCCCCCGCCCGCCGCCTGCGGTAGGGTACGTTTGCAACCCTTTAGGACGTCATTCCGAGGAGTGAAGCGACAAGGTCTGGCCTTTTACTCGCTGGTCGCACGTTGACCGGGCGGAAAACCCTCTGATATTATAAGAAGACGGGAACAGCCCGGCCAACGATGCTTGCAGTGGGTGAAGGGAAAGGCGAGACGGAAGCATTTTCCAAATGGCGCGTCGGGGTGCATACCTCGATCGCCGGGTCCCTGGACCAAGCCGCCGAGCGCGCCCACCAGATCGGCTGCACCGCCTTCCAGATTTTTTCCGGCAGTCCCAGAATGTGGAAGCAGCGCGAGCCCTCGCCAGAAGAGGTCTCGCAGATGGCGAGCCTGCGTGCGCACTACGATCTATTTCCGCTGGTCATTCACGCCAACTATCTGAATAACCTGGCGACGCCGGAGGGGGCGCTGCGGCAGCGGTCCGTCGAAGCCTTTATCGGAGAGATTCGCCGCGCCGAGGCGCTAGGCGCTGAGTATCTGGTGCTGCATCCGGGGAGTTATCGCGACGGCTCGCCTGAGCAGGGGATGCGCACGCTGGCCGCCTCGCTTCGTGAAGCTGCGTGCCGTGCTCCGCTCGGCAAAGTAACCGTTCTCATCGAGAACACCTGCGGCCAGGGGAAGCTACTGGGCGGGACGTTTGAAGAGGTGCGCGACATCCTGGCTCTGCTCGACGGGCTACCGACGGCCTGCTGCGTGGACACGGCGCACTGCTTTGCCGCCGGCATGGATGTCTCCACCCGCGAAGGTCTGGAGGCCACGCTGGCTGCGCTCGATTGGAGCGTGGGGCTCGACCGCGTGCCCGTGATCCACGCCAATGACTCGCGCTCCCCGCTCGGCTCGCGACGCGACCGGCACGAGCATATCGGACGGGGCGGCATTGGGCGGGAGGGTTTCCGCCGCATCGTGAACCATCCCGCGCTGCGCGATAAGACGTTCATTCTGGAAACTCCCATCGAAACCGAAGGGGATGACCGCCGGAACCTGGAAGCGATTTGCGCGCTGCGGCAAGGCGTCCCTCGCCGGGTGCGAACCGCGCGCCCCCGGCATCCAGGTATTCCTGTTCCGCTCGCAGCAGGACCGGCTGCAAGAAGGGCAAGACCGTGACGACCGCTACGATGAGTTACGATCACAAGACCGTAGAAGAGAAATGGCAGCATTTGTGGCAGGCCCGTCCGGACTGGCGGGCGGTGCCACGGGCCGATCAGGCCAAGTATTACGTTCTGGAAATGCTGCCGTACCCGTCCGGCCGCCTGCACATGGGGCACATCCGGAACTATTCCATCGGGGACGCGCTGGCGCGCTACAAGCGCATGCGCGGCAT
>JBGPJR010000015.1:0-13209 GCA_041485545.1 Terriglobia bacterium | reverse complement strand
CTTGCCCTTGCTGCCCAAGGAACCTCCCCCTTCCGGGCGGCATGCTACGCTCGGCGCGGTCCTCGTCTCAAGGCGGAACGCATGGACGATTTCGATCTCGACCCCGAGGCGGTGCGCCGCCTCGGCTACCGGGCGGCGGACCTCGCGGCCGACCACCGGGCCGGCCTTCTCGAGCGGCCCGTCTTCGGCAAGGTGGGCGACGCGGCTTTGCTCTTCGACGAGCCCCTGCCCCGGGACGGCCAGCCGATCGATGCGGTGCTCGACGCCGTGCGCGACCGTGTCCTCGCGCGGCCCTTTGCCGCGCTTTGCCGGCGGTGCCGCGCGCTTTTCGGGAGGCGGTGCAGGCACCGCCAGCAGCTTAGCCAGAAGGCGCGAGGGCGCGCCGTAGAGCGTATCGCCCACCACGGGATGTCCGATGCTGGCCAGGTGCACGCGCGCCTGGTGCGTGCGGCCGGTGACGATGCGCACATCCAGCAGCGTGAATCCCCGGTAGCGCCCGAGCACCCGGTAGCGGCTCTCCGCGGCGCGGCCGCTCTTGCCCCGCGCCGTCATCCGAACGCGCCGCGCCGGGTCGCGGCCGATGGAGGCGGCAATGGTGCCCTGCTCGGCGCGGACCGAGCCGTGCACCAGCGCCGTGTAATGCTTCTCGATGGTGCGCCCGGCAAACTGCTTGGCGAGCTTCCGATGTGCAACATCGTTTTTGGCGACCAGCAAGACGCCAGAGGTGTTGCGGTCCAGCCGATGCACAATGCCGGGGCGCAGCTCGCCGCCCAGCCGGGAGAGACTCTCAAAGCGATACAACAGCGCATTCACCAGAGTCCCGCTGCGCACCCCGGCCCCGGCATGCACCACCATTCCGGCGGGCTTGTGGATCGCGATGACGTCGTCATCTTCGTAAAGGATGTCGAGCGGCAGCGACTCCGGGTAGGCGTGCAGCGGAGCGGCGGGCTGGATGTCGATGGAGACCTCTTCCCCGCCCCGCAGCCGGTAGCCGGACTTCAGCGGCTTGGCGGAAGGCGCGCCCTCAAGCGCAATGTTGCCTTGCTGCAGCAACTGCTGGATGCGCGAGCGGCTCAGCTCCGGCAGATGCGCTGCAAGAAACAGGTCCAGCCGGCGACCGCGGTCCGAATCAGCGACAGGGAAACGTTGCAGCACGCGATAATCAATGCGAGGAACGATTGGGGGAAGCCAGCGCCGGGGCGGCCTGCCGCCGATAGGGGCCTAGCCAGAGCAGCCACACCGCCACGCAGAACAGCAGTATGCTGATCCCCTGCGCCGCCGAGAGCGGGCCGCCAAACAGCATTTCCTCCCCGCCCCATAACTGCGCTTCCGGCGAATGGCTTCTCAGGAATTCCACCAGGAAGCGCGTGATGGAGTAGAGCAGCAGATAACCGCCCAGGATCTGCCCGTCGAACTGCTTGGCAGAGAACCAGCGGTAGAGGACGAAAAAAATGACGAGCAGCGCCCCGGCCTCGTACAACTGCGTGGGATGCAGCGGCACGTTCAGCGGAACTCCGACAATCTCATGGCTGTAGGGATTGGTGAACGTGACCGCCCAAGGCAGCGAGGTCGGCACGCCCCAGCAGCAACCCGCCGAGAAGCAGCCCAGCCGCCCGAAGGCGTGGCCCAGCGCCACCCCCGGCGCGAAAGCGTCCGCCGTTTTCAGGAATGGCATGTTGCGGCGCCGCGTATACCACAGGCCGACCGCAATGGCGCAGAGCAGGCCGCCGTAGAAGATCCCGCCGGATTGCAGCGTCGAAAAGGAAAAGAGCTGGCTAGGGTTTGCCAGGTAGAAGTCCCACTCCTGCAGAACCAGAAACAGCTTGGAGCCCAGAATGCCTCCCAGCGCTACATAGACGCCGAGATTGTAGACGCGGTCCGCGTCCAATCCCTCGCGCTGGGCCAGGCGGGAAGCCACGAACAGACCGGTCAACAATCCCGCGACAACGAGCACCCCGTACGTGGGAAGAACAAAAGAGCCGAAGCTGATGAGTTTTGGAAACATTCAGGCGGCTCCCTTGGGCTGCTGCCGCCGGGCGGGGTGGGCCATCAGCAGACTCCACAAAACCGCCGCGGCGCCGATGCAGATGGCGCTGTCGGCAACATTGAAGGCGGGCCAATGATAGCTGCCCACGTACACATCCAGGAAGTCCACCACGCGTCCGCGCAGCAGCCGGTCAATCAGGTTTCCCGTGGCGCCACCCAGAATCAGCGCCAGCCCCAAGCCGGCCGCGCGCGCCGAGGGGCAACTCTGCCACAACAACACGCCGACCAGCGCAATCGCGCCCACGGAAAGCAGCACCAGCATGAGGGAGGTCCAAACCGAGCCCGATTCCGAAAACAGGCCGAATGCGATGCCGGGATTTTCGACGCGCACTAGGCGGAACAGGCCGGGAAGGATCGTCACGGTGGTGTCGTCCGCGAAGCGGCGGAGCACCAGAGCCTTGGTGGCCTGATCGGCCAGCAGAATCGCCAGGGCGATCCATAATGAGGTCGCGCGTTTCATACCTAATCTAATCGATGCGCCAGCCGCCGCAAGGGTTTCCGCCGCACGGCCGTAATCGTACCTCGGCTTAGTCCTTCGAGCAGCCGCCGAGCGTCCGCAAGCGTTTACATTTCGCGCACCACCGGGGCGCAACGCTCGCACAGCGTGGGGAACTCGCTGTCCCGCCCCACCTGCACCGAGTAGTTCCAGCAGCGTTCGCACTTGGAGCCTTCGGCGCGCCGGATGGCGATGCGCAGGCCGCGGATGACGCCTTCCTCGGCGCCGGGGAGGCTGCCGCCGACCAGTTCCACCTGCGACACGATGAACAGCATCGGAAGCAGCGGCTGATACTCCTCGAGCAGCCGGGCCCAGTCGCCCTCAGCCGAAAGCTCCACCTTGGCTTCCAGCGCGTTGCCGATGAATTTCTCGCGGCGCGCCGCTTCCAGTTTCTTCAGGACCTCCTCGCGGACCACCATCAGGCGGTCCCAGTTGTGCAGCCGCTCGACCTGCGCGACGGAGAGTCCGCCGGACAGCTCCGCCGTCTCCGGGAACGTAGCCAGGTGCACGCTGGTGAGTTCCACCGGACGGCCCGGCAGATGGGTCCAAACCTCCTCCGCCGTAAAACAGAGGATGGGAGCCACCAGGCGCACCAGCGCGTCGGCGATGCGATAGAGCGCCGTCTGCACGCTGCGGCGCGCCTTCGACTGCGGCGCGAAGGTATAGAGCCGGTCCTTGGCAATGTCCAGATAGAACTGGCTCATCTCCACGGTGCAAAAATTGGTGACGGCGCTATGCACCTTGTGAAAGGCGAATTCTTGATACCAGTTGCGGCACAACTCCACGAGCCGCGCCATGCGGTAGAGCGCCCATTGGTCCACCTCCAGCATCTCGCCCGCCGGGAGGGGGTCGCGCGCCGGGTCGAAGTCGTAGAGGTTGGCGAGCAGGAACCGGAAGGTGTTGCGAATCTTGCGGTAGGACTCCGAGAGCCGCTGGAGCATCTCTTTCGAAATGCGCAGGTCCTCGCGAAAGTCCATGGAGGCAACCCACAGGCGCAGCAGTTCGGCGCCATGCGAGTTCACAATGGTTTGCGGCTCGATGACGTTTCCGAGCGATTTGTGCATGGTGCGGCCCTGCTCGTCGAGCACCCAGCCGTGGCTCGCCACCTGGCGATACGGCGCGCGGCCCTTGAGCCCTACGGCGATCAGCAGCGAGCTGTGGAACCAGCCACGATACTGGTCGCCGCCCTCGATATATAGATCAGCAGGCCACGGCAAGTGGGCTTCCTTGCCGAGCACGGCCAGGTGGCTGGCGCCGGAATCGAACCACACGTCGAGAATGTCGCGCTCGGGACGGAACTTTGCTCCGCCGCAGTGCGGACACTTGGTGCCAGCCGGAAGCAGCTCGGCGGGGGTCTTGATGTACCAGACGTCGGCAGTCTCCCGGCTGAATGTCTCCACTACATGGGCCAGCGCGGAGCGTTCCTTGAACAACTGGCTGCAGGAGTCGCAATAGAAGACGATGATGGGCACACCCCAGATGCGCTGGCGCGAAATGCACCAGTCCGGGCGCGTCGCCAGCATGTTGCTGAGCCGCTCCAGTCCCCACTCCGGGAGCCATTGGACTTTCTTGATCTCCTCGAGCGCGCGGCCGCGCAGGTCCTGGTGGTCCAGGTTGATGAACCACTGCTCCGTGGCGCGGAAAATCACTGGATGGCGGCAGCGCCAGCAGTGCGGATAGGAGTGCTCCAGGGATTCCTCGCGCAACAGCATGCCGCGGTCCCGCAGAATGTCTAGAATGATGGGATTCGCCTCCCACACCGTCTTGCCCTGGTATTCGGGAAGAACAGCGGGCGTGGCCGAGGTGACCAGAGCCGGATCGAAACGGCCCCGGTCGTCCACCGGGCAGAGCGTCTCCAGGTGATAGCGCTCCCCGACCGCGAAGTCCTCCTGCCCATGGCCCGGAGCCGTGTGCACAATGCCGGTTCCCTGCTCCATGGTGACGTGCGCACCAAGCGTTCCGACCGAGTCCCTTTCCAGAAAGGGGTGCCGGAAGCGCGCCTTCTCCAGGCGCGAGCCTTCCATGGTTGCCAGAATATCCTTGGGGGAGAAACCACACTTCTCGGCCACCTGAGCCAGCAGCGGCCGCGCCACGATCAACACTTCGTCGCGTTGAGTAGGACCCGTGGCAACAGCAGCATATTCCACCTCCGGATGAAACGAGAGCGCCATATTGGCCGGCAGCGTCCACGGCGTGGTGGTCCAGATGATCGCGCTGACACTGCGCCCGGCGAGCGCTGCGGCCAGCTCGGCCGGGTCGGAGCGCAGCGGAAACTTCACCCAGATAGAGGGACTGGTGTGCGGATGATACTCCACCTCGGCCTCGGCCAGCGCCGTGCGGCAGTGGATGCACCAGTGTACCGGTTTCAACCCCTTGTAAACGTAGCCCTGATCGAGAAACTCAAGAAACGCAGCGGCGATCTCGGCTTCATACTGCGCCGACATCGTCAGGTAGGGGTCATTCCAGCGACCGAACACCCCCAAACGCTTGAAGTCCCGCCGATGCAGCTCCACGTACTTTGCCGCGTACTGGCGGCACTCGCGCCGGATCTCGGCCGGATGCATTTTCGCTTTGCGGGCGCCCAGCTCCTGATCCACTTTGATCTCGATGGGCAGGCCGTGGCAGTCCCATCCGGGCACGAAAGGCGCGTTGAAGCCTGCCATGCTCTTGGACTTAATAATGAAGTCCTTCAGGATTTTATTCAGTGCGGTGCCTAAGTGTATGTTGCCGTTGGCATACGGGGGCCCGTCGTGTAGCATGTAGACGGGAGCGTGCTTCCGTAACTCCCGGAGCCCCTCGTAGAGCTTCTCGCGCTCCCATCGCTCCAGGAGTTTCGGCTCCGACTGGGTCAAGTTCGCCTTCATCGGAAAGTCCGTCCGGGGCAAGTTCACTGTGCTTTTCAGGTCTACAGGGGCCTGCATCTTTCCTCCGCGCAGCGAGTACAGTTTGATTATAATCGTCGCCGGAAAGGGGTGTCCAGTGCCCGCGCTACTCCCGGGCAGCGGCAGAGAGCAGCAGAACAGGGTCGCGTAGCATGGAGAAGAACGATCTGAAGCGCCAGGGCCTGGCGTTCGGGCGGGCGCTCCAACGTACCTACAAGATTGTGGCGCTGTATACAACGGACCACGCCGCGGCGGAGGAGCCGCTGCAACGCGTCTACGAATCGCTGAACTCCCTCCTGAAACAAACGCCGCAGTTCACCTTCGGATTCTTCAACCGCCGCGTGGTTCTGAATGAACTGCTGACTCCCGACCCGTCCCTGGAACCTCTGGAGGACGAGTTCTTCAAGCGCGGCATTACCGCGGTAATTTTCTTTCTAGGTATCACGTTCCGCGAGTTCAAGCGCGGCATGGTGCTGCTCAGCACCAAACCCGACCACATCGAGCAGAGCGGCGGCATCGCCGTGTTTCTGAAGAAAAACGCCGTGGAAGGCATGCGGATTATTGCGCCGGAGAAGAAATCCAGCAAGGCCGGGGACACCGAGCTCGGGATGGACTTTCAATCCTACATGATGGCGCACTCCATGCTGGACACCCAGCAGGGAGTGCAATCGCAGGGCCTGCAGATGCTGCTGCAATCGGCGGGCATGACCAGCCCGGAGGGATTCCGCGGGACACCGGCGGAGATGCTGGACCTGGTGGGAAAGGCCACCCAAGCGGCCTGGACCAACCCGGAGGCAGATCCAAAGGAGACCATCCAGGCTCTGGCACATCTGCTGGAGGAACTATCGCCGGGGATGCTGATTTCTGCTCTTCCACCCAGCCGGCAAAGCCAGCTCATCGGACGGCCCGCCAAGGAAGTAGCTGCGGAACTGGCGGAGGATGTGGCGGTTGATTGGGCCAAGCGGCGCTGGGGCACCTCCGGGGATGAGGACGGCGCCAAGATGCTCGCCGAAGACGAGGTGGTGGCGGTCTTGAGCCGCGCGCTGCAGACCACCGAGGTGGCCGAGCGCCTCCTGCAGAAACTTTCCCGCCTTGTGGAGGCCGGAGAGTTGCCCGCACGGATCACAGACCGGATTGGGCTGGAGATGCGATGGTCTTCCTACACCTTGGCCCAACGGCATGCTCATCTGATGGGCTTGAAGTGGTTCAATGAACAGGACTTCCGCCACCTGGTGGAGTATGTCAAGAACTCGGGAAAAGAAGGCTATCTGGACAAGGCGACCCAAGCGGCGCAGCACTTTCTGGACAGTCTGGATACCGCGGGTGCCGAAGCGCGCTCCATGGGCCTGGCCCGCTTGCAGGACCTGATTCAGATTCTGACCGGCCTGCACCGTCTCGACTTTGTGCGCGCCGTGGTGGAGCGATTTATCCAGGAACTCAGCGCAGGCGCCTCGGAGAACCCGGCGCAGCACCAACAGGTCGCGGACTGCCTCGCCGCCGCCGCGCAATCGCTGGCTATGTTTGAGGAGCTGGAAACAGCGCTGAAGATCGGGTCGGAATTGGAGCGCTCCGTCGCCTCCGACCCCCAGCATCACCAGACCTGTTGCGGTCACGCTCTGCAGAAACTGCTCAGCCCCGCAAGCATCGAGCGGCTGATTGAGCTGTCGCTGCAGAGACGGGCTGACCTGCAGACGGCCCGCAATGCCGCCGCGCTGTTGCGGCTCGTCTCGGTCCAGGGCGCTGAAGTTGTGTTTCGAATGCTGGAAGAGGAGCGCTCGGCATCCGGCCGCTCGCGCCTGCTGCACGTAGCCCGGCAACTCGGCCAAGGAGCCTATCTGGCGGCCTGCAGACGGCTGGAAGACGAACGCTGGTATGTGGTGCGCAACGCCTGCTACATTCTAGGAGCTCTCAGCGACCCAGACCTGGCCGCTCACCTGGCTCCGGCGTTACGCCATCCGGAAGCGCGCGTCCAGGAGGCTGCCGTTACGGCCATCGTTCGAAGCAACGTGCCCAGACGAGGGGCGACGCTGGTGGAAGGTTTGCCGGCGCTACCCGCTCATCTGCAGGAAATCGTTCTGGATGAATTGCTCCTGCTGCAGGACCCTAGCGTCATCGACCCTCTGGAACGCTTCCTGTTGCAGCACGGTGGCAAGACCGGTCTTTTGGAAAAGGCGGTGCGCGCACTGTCCGCGATCCAGGATGAGCGCGCAACCGAAGTGCTCTACAACGTCTTGCGGAACGGAGAGCTGGCCCTGCCGCTGCGGAAGGCTGCGCTTGGAGCGCTGAAGTCCTCTCCGGCCGCGACGGCAGGCCAACGGCTCGCCGAGTTTCGGCGGCTGGCTCCCGGCGACCCCTTGGCCAGCGAGTAGGTTAGCCGCCATCCTTCCGCAAGCGCCCCCGCTTCTCCGACCCCATCCCAGCCGGGACAAAGTCCCTTCCGTTCCAATCCCTTGAAGAAAGGGAGGAGCGGAAAGGTTACTCCCTACTCTTTTTTTGGGCGAAATCCCGTGCGTCTGGCCGATAAAAGCCATGAAAGGTACTCGGGAAGAACGAAGGAAAAGCTCCCACATGTCCCTGTCTGATCAGAATTTGAGTTCCGAAGGCGCCTCTTCTGGGACGCCGGAAGCTTCCTCGAAAGTGGAACACCAAACGCCTCAAACAGGTTCTATGAGCGGAGCCGTATCCGGCAGGGCCGTCCCCGACGCGGAGTTGCAGCTTCGGGCTGCGGAGCGACGCTTGCTAGAGCTGGCGGATCAAGCTGCCAGCAGAATGGAGACCCGCCTCACAGAGATCGAGACGGCAACGATGACCCGCATCGAACAAGACACTGCCGAGATGGCCGCCGGCGTTCGAGAGGTTCTTCGCCGAAGCGTCCAGCAGCAGCTCCCGGCGCTGGAAAACGAGCTGCTGGAACGCTGCCGGGTCGTCTCCGAGCGCCTATTGGCCGCGCAGGTGGAGCAGTGGATGTTGCTGTTCTCCGATCGTCTCCAAAAGGCCCAGCAGACCATCCGTGAGTCACTGGAGACGGCAGAAGCAGAAGCGGTCACGGGCCGCGACGCGAGCTTAGCAGGCCGCTCGGAGCAGTTGCTGCAGGAGTGCACGGCGCGGTTGGAGCAGCAGATGGACCGCATTGGAATCCAGGTGCGGCAGTCCTTTCTGCGTCAGGTCGGATCGGAACTGAGCCGCAGCCAGCGGCATTGGCTGGAGCAGGCCCAGCGACAGTTCGAGCACGTGGCAGAACAGAACCTGCAACGGACTCGCAGGAATATCTCGGAAATGTTACGGCAGATCGGGGAGACTCTTCTCCGCCAGAGTTACATCGAAGGCGACTCTCCGGACAGCGTGCCCCCCGCAGCCGCCTGCGATGTCACCGAGGTAATGGGGCCGTCTTCGGCAACGCCGGCCCGCGTTGAACCGCCCTCTTCGTGAATCTCCCTGCCCGCCTCTCCAGACACGGACTGGAAATTCAGTAGATTCTCCGGAAGCCCGGTTGCATGACACGGGTGGTAAGCAACAGGGGCATTACGGCCCGTTGCGCCAGGATGTTCACGAACATGCTCGTGATGGGACAGCGGATCGGCAACAGGCACAGCATGGTTAGTCCAGCAGCATAGATCGTCGCCCAACTTCATCCCATACTTGAAACTGCACACCCTGACAGAAAGAAGGCAGTCCCCCTGAAAAACACACACACTGCTGCGTTGTCGGCAAACCGGAACTCGACCATCAGCGCAGCGTCGCAGAAACGAAATTCTGGTGTATACTTTCACCTGTCGGAAGGCCAAGAGCCGCTTTACGACCTGTCGTGAAATCGGGCCCGGATTGCCCGCTTACGTAACAATCAAGAGGAGAACCCGCGATGAAGTTATCGTCAAGTCTGCAAGCGAAGATCGGTCTGGTCCTCGTCCTGGCCGGCGTTTCCGTTTTGGTGGCGTCGTCTGGCAACGTGGGGAGCCGACGTGTAGAGACGCGTATCGATGCCCAGTCTCGGATGACTGTCTCGCAGATCGGCGAGACGTGTCCGTTCCCTGAGGCAACCGCCGGAGAAACGACCTCGATCCCGGTCAATCCGATCACCGTCGCTCTGGCGATGCAACAAGCGGCAGTACGCCCCGTCGCTCTGGCCCAGTCGCAAGCGGCATCCGCACCCAGCGCCAAGGGTCCCACGGAGGCTCAGAAGGCCGCGGTGGCGGCTCGCAAGCCCATACGTAGGATTCATGATCAGTATCCGCAGTTTAGCGCGGTGGCGGTGGATACCGAGCACGACGAGGTGATCGTGGCAGACGAAAACCTCTTCCAGATGTTGGTTTACGATCGGACGACCAACACTCCGCCCAAGGCCGCGATGTCGGAGCCCAAGCGGACGATCAGCGGCTCCAGGACTTTCTTGGAACTTCAATGCGCCGTTTACATCGATCCCAAGAATGGAGATATTTACTCTCTCAACAACGACACCGAGCGCCACATGACGGTCTGGACTCGTGACCAGAAAGGGAATCAAGCGCCGGCCTGGAAGCTGCACACGCCGATGGGCTCCTTCGGCCTTGCCGTGGATGAGCAGGCCAATGAGCTGATCATTACGGGCCAGACGGAAAACGTGGTGGCTGCGTACCCCAAGACCGCCCGGGAGGAGGATTCCCCCAGTTGGGTTCTGTGGGGCGACAATACGCTGCTGGCTGATCCCCACGGCATCGCTCTCGATACCAAGAAAAACATAATTTTTGTGGGCAATTTTGGTGCGACGCAGTCGCCGCGTCCGCTCCGACCCGGCGAGGATCCCTTACGGGTCGCCGCGGGCCGGGGTAATTTTGCCCCTGGGTCCGGGCGATTCCTGCCGGTTTCCATTACCGTGTATGACAAGAAGGCCCGGGGTAATGCGGCGCCTCTTCGCGTGATCACCGGCCCGCGCACGCAATTGAATTGGCCGACGGGAATGTTCGTCGATTCCGACCGCGAGGAGCTGTATGTCGCCAATGACGGGGGCAACTCGATCCTGGTGTTCAACACCGACGCGAATGGGAATGCGGCCCCGCTTCGCGTCTTGAAGGGTCCGAAGACCCAATTGTATTACCCCAGCAGCGTCTTTGTGGATGTGAAGAACAACGAGCTCTGGGTGGCCAATTTTGGCAACCACCGGGCCACCGTGTACCCGCGAACGGCCTCCGGAGACATCGCCCCCGTTCGCGTGATTCGGAGCGGTCCAGAAGACGTCCCTGCACCGACTCTGGCCAACGTGCGGATCGCTTATGACACCAAGCGAGAACAGATCCTGGCCCCCAACTGAGTGGCCCATCCGCAGATTGCGATATTCGCCAGGCTGGCGGATGGAAACGCGCAGACGGTTCGCAGGATCGAAGGCCAGAAAACGCTGTTGGGTCGGACGCAGCACTCCATCTTCTATGACGAGATGCATGACGAAATCGTCGTGCCGCAGCCCTTCGCGGGTGCCGTCCTGACCTTCCGAGGGGATGCGAATGGCGAAGTGGCGCCGATTCGAATCATTCAAGGGCCCAAGACGGGATTGGTCACCAATGATGTCATGACCGTCGATCCGGTCCACAACGAATATTTCGTTCCCAGAGGCCAAGGCGGCGGAGTGGTCCACGTCTTCGACCGGATGGCGCAAGGAGATGTAGCGCCCCTTCGCATCATCGGGGGGCCCAACTCGGGACTCGGAGGCATCCCCTCGGTCGACTATCAGCATAATCTGTTACTGGTAGATGGCCGGGGTGGGGTTTACATCTACGAACGCACCGCCAGCGGCGATATCCAGCCGCTGCGGATGATTACGGGAGGACCGAAGAGCGGTGCAGCGTCCGTGAGCGGTCCCGTTTGGATTCCGGGCACACGCAACTTCGTGGCCACCGCTCGGGAGTTCGGAGCTCCGCCAAAACCGCCTGACGAGCCTCTCAACTACCAGTCCGCCGAAGAGGCCCGGTCCTTCATTGGGGTGTGGACTATCGACGACGACGGCGATGTGTCACCACGCTATACGATTGGGCACAATATCTTCAAAGAGCTTCGGAACCTCGCCATTGACCCGCAGCACAAGACGGTGATGGCGGCTGATAAGACCAACAACGATGTAACCACGTTTGATTTTCACGAAGCGTGGGACGCTTTCGCCCCCGAAAAAGCGGAGCAGTATGTTCCGCCACGGGGCAGAGGCGGCCGGGGTGGCGGCGCTCCTGAGGGCGATGCTTTTTGACGGAGTCGTCCTCCGTACACCAGGAATGAACCGCGGAAGAATTCTTCCGCGGTTCATTCTTTTTTTGCTGCAAGACAGGTCCTCGTTCCCGTCCCTGCCCGGATTCCCTGCCAGCGAATTGAACGCAGATCCAGCGGCAATTACTCCCACCACATGGCGGCGCTTCCCTGCGCTCGTTGTGCTGTTCGTGTGTAGCGGTTGTTCGGCGCTGATCTATGAGATCGTGTGGTTCCAGTTATTGGAGCTAGTCATCGGCTCGTCGGCCATCTCGCTCGGTATCCTGCTGGGGATGTTCATGGGCGGAATGTGCCTGGGCAGCCTCACGATGCCGTTGCTCGTTTCGCCGAGACACCATCCCTTGCGCGTCTATGCCCTCATGGAACTGGGAATCGGCCTCATGGGAATGATGTTGCTCTTCGGCATGCCGCTCGTTGGAGGCATCTATACCGCGTGGGCGGGGCCGAGCGCTTTCGGCATGGTGCTGCGCGGGATGGTGGCGGGGGTATGCCTGCTGCCACCCACGTTTTTGATGGGCGCCACGCTGCCGGCGATTTCCCGCTGGGTGGAGACGACGCCGCAAGGTGTTTCGTGGCTCGGGCTGTTCTATGGCGGCAATATTGCGGGAGCGGTGCTGGGGAGCCTGCTAGCCGGCTTCTACCTGCTCCGCTTCTACGACGTCGCGACGGCGACCTATGTTGCGGTGGCGCTCAATATGGCTGTGGCGCTGCTAAGCCTGGTCATTGCGAAGGCCATCCCGTATGTGCCCTATGTGGCGAGCGCAGCGCCGGAGAGCCCGCTCGATAACCAGCCCGCGCCGGGCGCGTGGGCGGTTTACGTGGCGATTGCCCTTTCCGGGATGACGGCGCTGGCGGCGGAAGTCATTTGGACGCGACTGCTGTCGCTCATGTTCGGAGCCACCGTCTACGCCTTCGCGCTCATCCTGGCCGTGTTTCTGCTGGGGCTGGGAATTGGCGCGAGTCTCGGCGCGGCGCTCGGAGGCAAAATGGCGCGGCCCCGCGTGGCGCTGGGATGGTGCCAGATATTGCTGTGCGGAGCGATGGCGTGGACCGCCTACCAATTGGCCGCGGCGCTACCCTACTGGCCGATCGACCCAGCCAGGGCCGCGAACCCGTGGTTCCGGATGCGGCTCGATCTGCTGCGCTGTCTGTGGGCGGTGTTGCCTCCTGCGATCTTCTGGGGTGCGAGCTTCCCGCTGGCACTGGCAGCCGTGGCGTCGCGGAGGCAGGATCCGGGACGTTGGGTGGGACGCGTGTATGGGGCCAACACGGTGGGCACCATCGTGGGGTCCCTCGCGGCCAGCCTGTGGCTGGTGGCGTGGATTGGCAGCCGGCACGCCCAGCAAGGGCTCATCGCGGTTTCGGCTATTTCCGGACTGCTGCTGCTGGCGCCTCTGGCCGGAGCAGGCTCGGCTCCATCCAAGGCAACTTTCTCCGCCGCGATCCTGCTGGCCGTAGTGGGAGGCGGATTGCTGATCCGGAGCGTGCCGGAAATTCCGCCGGACTTGATTGCATACGGCCGCCGTATAACCGAGTCCGGCCATGCCAAGGTCATTTACG
>JBGPJR010000014.1:0-13435 GCA_041485545.1 Terriglobia bacterium | reverse complement strand
CAAGCATACGCCAGAGAAATACCCGGCTTTTTTACGAAGAAAATCTTTTGCGCGGTTTCGGTAACACGATCTAGTGTCGCTCCCTCGCGTCTACGCCCGTCCGCTCCAATCACGAATCCATCCGAGATGTATGCAGATATAATTGCGGTCATGCCGCCAGATTGTATCTTAGGAAAGTAGCCGAAAGAAATGGTCGTGGAAGACAGCGACACGTCCAGTCCCACTATTTGGGTGGTGCCCATCTTGAAAGTCCTCATAAGTCAAGTGTATAATGGGTAAAAATTCCCTGACATTGTCCCTTCGTAGCGAACTCGTAGCGCCTTCGTTCAGGGCCTAACTTATTGCATAACAAGCTGTTGCTAGATAGAAGCAGTTTGGGCTTGCAATTGCGATCTCTTCTAACGGCGGCGAGCGAACCGGTTCGGAGTTCAGCGACGTTGCCAAGCCCGGAGGAGCAGGGTTTCCGGGGGGAACTACCCCGCTCTTCCGGGTTTCAGATCGAGACGGAGGAACTCATGAACAAGATTCGAGACCGATACGGCATGGCGAGTTTGGTCTTCGTGATGGCTACGGTGGGCCTGGCCAGCGGATGCGCGAGCAAGAAATATGTCAGGACCCAGACGGATCAACTGACGGCTACGATGGACGAGAAGGATCGCACCCTGCAGCAGGGAATCGATGCGAATACCAATCAGATCACGGAGCTCTCCGGCGTGGCGCGCGACCACACGCAGCAAATCGGCTCACTGCAAACCGGCTTGAAGACGACGGACGAGAAGGCGGGCCAGGCAATGAGCGTTGGCCAAGGCGCCCAGACCTCGGCCAATCAGGCCATGACACAAGCGAACACGGTGGGGCTGCAGTTCCAGAACCGCAACCAGTACACGCCGCTGGCGGAGCAGAGCATTCCCTTCAAGTTTGGCAGCGCACAAATTGACAAGACCTCCTTTTCTGTTCTGGACGAATTGGCCCAGCAGGTGAAGGCAAACGCGGACGCCATTGTGGTGCTCGAAGGGCGGACGGATGCGACCGGGGATCCGACTTACAACATCCAGCTTGGGGAACGGCGCCTGGACGCAGTTCTGCGCTACCTCGTGGTGGAGCAAAGCGTCCCGATGCACCAGGTTTACAAAATGAGTTACGGAGAAGAGCAGCCTGTGGCCTCCAACGACACGCGCGAGGGGCGGGCGCAGAATCGCGCCGTCGTGTTGCACGTCCTGACGCCGAATCTGAACGGCAATACGGCTGACTCGATGATGTCCAACGCGGCTTCGGCCGCTCGTTAAGGAAGGAAAAGGAGAAAAACCATGGATTCGACACCTGGACCGGAATTTGGTTTGCTCGACGAACAGTCCGCGCCGCGCTCCTGGGCGTGGGTCCCGAAAGTGTTGCTCGCGATTGTGTTCGCGATTGGGGTCGCGGAGGGAATTTATGCCTGGCAGCTGTCGGGTCGGCTGGCGAAGCTGCAGGGCGATTTGCAGGCCCAACTGGTACAACAAGATGACCAGATGCACCGCCTGCGCGACCGCCTGGGGATCACCGACGAAAAGTATTCACAGCTTCAGGGTGACCTGACAACCGCACAGAACAACCTGACGAAGACCGTGGGCGAGGTGCGCAAGACGCAGCAGCTCGCGGGCCAGTTGCAGAAGGAGACTCAGGAATCGAACGGCCAGCTCAACAATCAGCTCGGGCAGCTCCAGCAGGATCAGGAGAGCACCAAGGGGAACGTCGGAACGCTCTCCAGCGATCTGACCGGCGTCCGGCAGGACGTTGGTACGACCCGCGAAGAGCTGGCCTCAACCCGCAGCCAGTTGCAGCGAGTGATCGGAGACCTGGGAGCACAGAGCGATCTAGTCGCGCGCAACCGGGAGGAGCTCGGCGAGTTGCGGGCCCGCGGCGAACGGGACTACTTCGAGTTCGATCTGCGAAAGGCCAAGCAGGCGCAGCGCATCGGCCCGGTCGCCCTGCAGTTGAAGAAGACCGACGTGAAACGCCAAAAGTTCACGGTGAGCCTAGTTGCCGATGACCGCACGATCGAGAAAAAGGACAAGACTGCCAACGAGCCGGTGCAGTTCTATCAGAAGGAGCAGCGCCAGCCGACCGAGATCGTAGTGAATCAGATCTATCAGGACCGCATCGTTGGGTACATCTCGGTGCCCAAGCGGATCGGGACACAGGTGAGCAGCCTGAAGAGCGAATCGAGCCACCCCGGCAGCGGATCGTAACGCTGCCGGAGCGGTGTGGCAATTTGCGTGGGAGCAAAGGAGGACGTATGCAGAACGAGAATCCCCAATATCCCCCCGCAACTGCAAACCAGCCGACCGGGCCGGTAACCGGGCCGGATCGTTTTTCCGAGGAGCAAGCAGCCGATTCGTTTCTACACCCAGAAAGACGAGCGGCCGTATGAGCTGGTCTTCACGCGCGTGGGCAAGGACAGCGCCGTTGGATACGTGCTGATGCCGCTGTGGTCCAGCGACGGAGTGCCAGTCGCGCAGAGCGCCGCGGCAGGTGCTGACCTCGTCAACGGAACGACTCGCGGCATCCTCCGCTTTGTTCCCTGGTCTCTTCCGATGGGGGTGCCTGCCAAGAGGGGAGGAACAAGATGACGACCAAGCAATGGACGATTACGGGAGCAAGCTTAGCCGGAGTAGCGACGCTCGCGGCAGTGTTGATGGGCCGACCGGGCAGCTCGGTCTCCGCAGACCAGACGCCTGCGCAGGAGAGCAAATCGTTTTTCTCGAGGCTGACCGGATCGCGCGCTGAGATGATAACCCTACCAGCGGGAAGCCGTCTGCGGGTCCGGCTGCAGCAGGCAGTCAGTACGGAAAAGAATTCGCCGGGCGACCCGTTCGTCGCCACGCTGGACGAGCCTCTAACGGTGAACGGCAAGATGCTGGCTCCCCGAGGCAGCAAAGTAAACGGCTTGCTGACGGATGTAACGGACGCGGGTCGCGTGGAAGGCCGTGCGCGTCTGACCATGGTCCTGCGGACGCTCGAGGTGGGCGGCAAGCAATATGATCTGGAAACGCAACCGCTGACCCTGGTGGCCCAGTCTACGAAGAAGAAGGATGCCAAAGTGATTGCTGGCTCGGCGGCGGCTGGCGCCGTGATCGGGGCGATTGCAGGCGGAGGAAAGGGAGCCGCCATCGGTGCGGGCATCGGCGGAGGCAGCGGCACCGGTTATGTGCTGGCTACCAAGGGGGATCCGGTCGCCTACGGCCCGGAAACCCGCTTTACCTTCGCACTGGCCGGCCCGCTGGATCTACCGGTCTATCGGAAATAGGAACCATGCCGCGTCCGATATCGCCCGGTACCGGCGAGCGGCTCCCATGCGCGAGTCATCGATCAGCGCCGGGCGGTGTTGGAAGCAGATCGAGAGGGAACCATGGAAAAGAGCAACCCCATCGCGTGCTACTTCTTGCTCTCTGGCGAGCCGGCCGTTGGTTCCAAGGTGAAGATGGAAATTGCCTTGCCCGGCTTGCCGGGTTCGGAGAACCCGACGGTGCGCTGCGAGGGGACCATCATAGCCGTAACCAAGGCGCGGAAGGGCAAAACCGGCGTTTCGTGCATGATTGACCGGCTAAACCTCGAGCCGGCCACGAGTGGCTGATGGATCATCGCTGTGGACCCTGAAAGGAGACGAATTTCCTGTGACAGTTCCCAATTCAGCGGCAAGATCATTGCGGTACGCGGTGATCGTTGTGGCACTATCTCTGATTGCCTTCTTCGGGCTGTTCACGTCGCGCGCTTGGGCGCAAGGCGGAGTGGGAGTGCGGGCCGGCGTCAGCGTAAATCCGGACCAATTCTACTTCGGCGGGCATCTGGAGTTGGGGCCGGTGGTGGAGAAACTCTGGTTCCGTCCGAACCTGGAAATCGGGCTGGGCAACGCTCGGACGGTCGTTGCTCTGAACGGAGAGTTCGCTTATTGGTTTCCCCTGCAGCGGAGGGAATGGAGTGTCTATGTCGGAGGGGGCCCCGCTGTTAACATCATCAGTTTTGACCAGGATCGCTTTGCCAACCGCGACACCGACGTGGAGGGCGGCTTCAACTTCCTAATGGGTTTGTCGCACGAACGGGGATTCTTCACCGAGCTCAAGGTGGGCGCGCTGGACAGCCCGGACCTGAAGTTCGGAATCGGCTACACGTTTCCGCGATAGGGAACTGGTGGCGGGGTTAAGGCCGTGTGACCGCCGGGCGCCGCTGCATGTCAATCTGCTTGAGGCGTTCCAACTCCTCACTCAGTTGCCGGATGCGCTCTTCGCGCTCGCTGACATCAGCCCGGAGCTGCTCCAGCTCTCCCGTCTGTTCTTGCTGCAGCTGCTGAAGCTGGCCCGTCAATTCCGCGATACGTTGCTCCCGGGCCTGCACTTCCGTGCGGAGCCGGTCGGCTTCCTCGTGTAATTGCAGCACCAATTCCGCCTGCGGACGCAGCGGACTGTTCGGATAAGTGTTCAGCAGCTCTTGCAGTTCCGCCAGGGCCTGAGCGGAGTCGTACACGGGACTTTCCGGGAATTCATGAGTCAATGCGAGGCGGAACAGCGCCCGGTCGCGATCCGGTGCCGCGGGACTGCCGCGCAGATAGGTCTGGAAGGCGTCCGCCGCCGGGCCGTACTCACCAGCGTCAAAATGTTCGTCGCCGATTGCCAGATAGTTGGGAGGCGGTGCGACCGCTGGGGCCTGCGCCGTCGGCCGCTTCTGACACGACCACGGCAGTAACGGCAGCAGCGCGAGCGTCAGGAGTGTCTTGGAGAGGAATCCTTGCAGCTTCCGGCTCCGGGACGCCATGAACCCAGCATAGCATTGTTTGGCGCCGCTCAGATTGGAGCGGAGGCCCGAGGAGCCTCCTGCGGAACCCGTTCTCCTAGGGGAAGCAGGATGGAAAACACGCTGCCGCCACCGGGGTTATCCTCCACCCACATGACACCGCCGTGCACGTCCACGATGGTGCGGCTGATGGTCAGGCCGAGTCCGGTTCCCTGGCCGAAACTTTTCCCCTCGCGGCGAACCTGCCGGAACTTCTCAAAAATCTTTGTCCTGGCTTCCGGCGGGATGCCGCAACCCTGATCGGCAATGGCAAGCAAAGCAAATCCTTCCCGACTCGGCGCGCTGGCATGGCGCAGGCGCCACCCGACCGGTAGCGCTGCCGGAAAAGTACTCTCATGCCGCAGGGACACCCGGATGGTGCCTCCGGGCGGCGAAAATTTGACGGCGTTGCCCAGCACATTGTGCAGCACCTGCATCAGCCGGTCGGCGTCGCACTCCATCCAAAACGGCTCCTCCGGCAGATCGGACTCCAGGCAGAGGTTGCGTTCCCGCACGGGGACTTCGGTTTCCGCCAGCGCCCTCTGCACCAGCACGACGAGGTCCTGGCGCTCCATCACATAGTCCATGACGCCCGCTTCCATCCGGGACAGATCCAGCAGGTTGGCGATGAGCGCGGAGAGGCGCTGGCCGCTTTGCAGATTCAACTCCAGCAGCCGGCGCTGCTGTGCGTTCAGCGAGCCCGGAATCCCGTCCAGGAGAAGGCGGATGGTTTCCTGCATCGAAGCCAGAGGAGTCTTCAGTTCGTGCGAGACGTGAGAGACGAAGTCTTTTTTCATCTGGTCCAGTTCGCTTAAGCGACCGGTCATCCAATTGAAAGCACGCGCCAGCGCCGCCAGTTCGTCCTGCCCGGTCTCATCCAGGCGGTAGCTGAACTGGCCGGAGGCAACCGCATGCGTCCCTGCCTCCAGGCGGCGGAGCGGCCGCGAAATGGAGCGTACGATCCAGAACGACACGGCGGCGCTGAGCAGCAGCGCCAGGATCGCCGAGGCGAGGAAGATTGCCTGCGCTCGCTGCGCGGCCTCCTCCGAGATGGCGACCTGCTCCGGAATAGCCTCCCGCGTCGCCCGAATGACCTCCTGCGTTTGCAGACGCACCTCGCTCAGCAGCGACAATTCACTCTCCACTGCCGCTTCCATTCCCCGAGCATTGCGTGCCTGCAAGGCCTGGGTTCCCTCCCTGGTTGTCGCCAGCGCCTGGTCCCAAAGGCTGGCGAGCCGGTCCACCGCTTGCTGCTCCGTAGCCCCTAAGGACAGCCCCTGGATTTCAGCGAGCGTCTCAGAAAATCCGCGCTGCATTTCGGCGAGCTGATCCGCATAGCCGGGATCGCCGCCCGTGGCGAACAGCTTACGCGTGAACTCCTCGACCTGATCGAGGTCCCGCAGCAGCAGCAGAGACTGCGAAGCCGCCCGGAAGTTCAGGCCGCCGAGGCTTTGATTGATCGCTTGCATCCGGTGGATCAGCAGGAGTTGATAGGAGAACACGGCGAGCAGCAGCGCCATCAGGACCGCGTAACCGAAGGCGATTTTGTTGGCGATCTTCATGTTCGACGTTCCAGGAAAGACGATCGGCAGGCGTTTCTCTCAGGGCTGCCGCTCAGTCTGAATGCCGTAGGCTTTCAGCTTGTTGCGGATCGTCTTGACGTCCAGTCCCAGGCGCCGCGCCGCTTCCGCCTTGTTGTTTCCCGTCTGCTGCAATGTCTTCAGGATGAGCTCGCGCTCGGCATCGGCGGCGGTGCTCGCCTCCAAGATAAGTCGGTTCCTGGACCCGCCGTCGCCGTCGCGCAGGTAGGGAGGCAAATGCGAGATCTCAATCCACTCCCCCTTGGCCAGGATCACGGCGCGTTCCAGGACGTTGCGCAACTCGCGCACGTTGCCCGGCCAGTGGTAGCTCTTCAGTCGCTCCAGCGCCTCCGGCCGCACCGCCACGACGTCGGTATGGTGCCGGGCGTTCAGCTCGACAATGAAGTGCTGTACCAGGCTGGGCAAGTCCTCCTTGCGATCGCGCAGGGGAGGCAGCACCACATGGAAGACGTTCAGGCGATAGAAGAGATCCTCCCGCAAGGCGCCCTTGTGGACGGCGTCCTGCGGATCGCGATTGGTGGCGGCGATCAGCCGCACATCCAGCGCAATCTCGTGCGAACCCCCCAGACGCCGCACCCGCCCATCTTCCAAAACGCGCAACAGCTTTGGCTGCAGAGTGAGTGGCATCTCGGCAATTTCATCCAGAAACAAGGTTCCGTGGTTGGCCAGCTCAAAGCAACCCTGCCGCAGTCCCACGGCCCCGGTGAAGGCCCCTTTCTCGTGCCCGAAGATTTCGCTTTCCATGAGCGTTTCCGGAATGGCCGCCGCGTTAATGGCGATAAAGGGACCCCGAGCGCGTGCGCTGCGCTCGTGGATGGCGCGGGCAGCCAGTTCCTTTCCGGTGCCGCTCTCTCCCGAAATGATGGCGGCGGCGTCGCTCCCTGCCAGCGATTCCAGCACCTGATAGACTTCCCGCATCCGGCGGCTGTTGCCCACGAAGGGACCGAAGGTCTGAGACTTCTCCAGCTGCGACACCAGGCGCCGCGACTGCCGCCGCAGCGCAATGTCCTTCTGCGCGGCATCCAGCACAGACTTCAGCTTGACGTAGTCGAGCGGCTTGGTCAGAAAATCGAGCGCGCCCTGCTTCATGGCCTCCACCGCCATGTCGATGGTGCCTTGCGCCGTCATCAAGATCACAGGCCTTCCCGGATCGCCCTGCTGCAGGGCGTGCAGCAGCTCCAGGCCCGACAGGCCCGGCATCACTACGTCGGTCAGCACGAGATCGGGCGAGTGCGCTTCGGCCAGCTGTTGGGCCTCCTCGCCTTCGCCCGCCGTGAGCACGTCGTAGCCCCAGCCTTGGAGGCGCATCTCCAGCACCATCCGCATCGCGGCCTCGTCGTCTACTACCAGGACTTTTAGAGAAGTGGCTGACATGACACTCTGCGCGCGGCAACCCGCACCGTTCTATTATAAACGCCCTGCGCAGTTGCGCGGCGGGCCGGCCTGGCGTAGGATTTGGAAGGCCCCGACGGGCAGATCAGCAGGAGCGCAATGCACAAGCGGAATCAAAGAGTTGGACGCGGCGTGTGCTGCGCCGCCATCCTGCTGTGGATCCTCCCCCTGGCCGCGCCCCTTGCGGCCCAGGATGCGCCGCGCGCCATCACGCTCGCTGTGGACGCTCGCGAAGCGCCGCGCGGGATTCTGCACGCACGGCTCACCTTTCCCGTGCGGCCGGGACCGCTGACATTGCTCTATCCCAAATGGATTCCCGGCGAGCACGGGCCCACGGGGCCGATCCAGAACCTGACCGGATTGAAGCTTTCCGCCGGGGACCGCGAAATCCCCTGGCAGCGCGACCCGCTCGACATGTACGCCTTCCGCTGTGAAGTCCCGCCGGGCGCTTCCGCCCTGGAAGTGGCGCTGGATTTTCTGGTGCCTCAGGACGACTCCGGGTTCACCGCGGCCGCCTCCGCAACTCCGGAGCTGGCGGTGATCAGCTGGAACCAGCTGCTTCTCTACCCGCAGGGCAGCGATCCGCAGAGGCTCCCCATGGCCGCAACACTGGAGCTTCCGCCAGCCTGGCGGTTCGGAACCGCGCTTTCGGTCGCCAGCGAGGCAGGGAACACCGCCACTTTTCAGGCGGTGCCGCTCGCCACGTTGGTGGATTCTCCGGTCGTGGCTGGCGCCCACTTTCGCCGTTTTCCCCTGAACACGGGCGCGGGACCGTCCCATGAGGTGGATGTGGTGGCCGACAGCGAAGCGGCGTTAGAGGCCAGCCCGGATTTCCAATGGGACTTGACCCGGCTCGTAGCGGAGGCGGAGGCGCTGTTCGGCTCGCGCCATTACGACTCCTACCACTTCCTGGTTGCGCTCAGCGATCACATCGCCCACTTTGGCTTGGAGCACCAGGAGTCTAGCGACAATCGGGCTGGCGAGCGTGCCCTGAGCAGTCCCGCATCGCGAAGTTCCCTGGGCGGCCTGCTGGCGCATGAGTATGTCCACTCCTGGAACGGGAAATACCGCCGTCCGGCGGGGCTGGTCGCCGCGGACCTGAACCAGCCGCTCCAGACGGACCTGCTGTGGGTCTATGAAGGCCTGACGCAGTACCTGGGCATGGTCCTGGCGGCGCGCAGCGGCATGGAGACCCCGCAAGATGTGCGCACCCGGTTGGCTGGGATTGCCGCGACACTGGAGCACCGGCCGGGCCGCACGTGGCGCTCGCTCTCCGATACCGCGGTCGCGGCCCAGATTCTCTATGACGCCGGTTCGGAGTGGACCTCCTGGCGCCGCGGCACCGATTTCTACGACGAGGCGGCTCTCATCTGGCTGGAGGTGGACGTGCGGCTGCGCCAGAAGAGCGAGGGTCGCATTTCGCTCGATGAGTTCTGCCGCCTTTTTTTTGGCGGCGCTGCCGGCCGGTCAGCCGTGGTTCCGTACTCGCAGCAGGAGCTCGTCGCCGCACTCCAGGAGCTCGTTTCCGACGACTGGGGCGGCTTTTTCGCACAGCGGCTGAATTCCACAGCTCCCGGAGCGCCTCTCGGCGGAATCGAGGGAAGCGGCTGGCGACTGGCCTACCGCAGCGAAACGCCGGGCAACTCTGGTGGCGACGACTTCAGCTCCTCCCGCGCCGACCTGCGCTATTCCCTGGGCATGACGGTGCGCGAGGGGGGCGAGATCAGCGACGTCATTGCGGACGGGCCGGCGGCCCGTGCGGGACTGGCGCCGGGGATGCACCTGATCGCGGTCAACAGTCGGAGGTATTCGCCGGCGCTACTGCGCCAAGCGATTCGGGACGCGGAGGGGACGGAGCAGCCGATCGAGTTGCTCGTCGAGGACCGCGAGTTTTACAGCAGCCATCGGGTGGACTATCACGGCGGAGAACGGTCTCCCTTTCTTGAGCGGGATTCCACAAAGCCGGATCTGCTGAGTGAGATTCTGCTGCCGCACGCCCATTAACGCTTCTAATGGAGGGCCGTAGCTGCGGTCCGCCACCTTCAGAGACGCTCACGGAAACCTTCACGAGACCAAGGTCTTCAAGCGGCCTTCCAGTTCCGTCAGGCTTCCGGCTTGTTCCGGGTATACGATGACCGTGGAGGAAACTTCTTCGTCGGGCAGCAATCGCCGCAGCTGGTCGGTGAGCTGCGTCGCAAACGCGGTGGCGTCCGCGGGGCGCATGGCGGGTATGATGACTCCCAGCCGGGTGTGTGCCACGCGAAACAGGGCTTCGTGCGGGCGGAGCATGCCACGCAGCAAGTGAGCCGTCTTTCCCAACTGATCATCGGCGGCGTCCGGCAGGTCCACCAGGATCACCGCCAAGTGGTCACCCGCGTGGGAGGCGCGCCGGTATTCCATCGCCAGCGAATCGCGGAACTGGCTCACTTCGGGAAGAGCGGTCAGCGAGATCACGTGGAGCCTTTCCTCGGCCTCACTGGCCGCCACCTGCGCCTGGTACAGGCTGCGCTTGAGGCGCCGCACCGCCGCCTGCCGCTGCAGCATGTAGACCAAGGTGAGCGCCAGCAGGATGCAGAAGCCAAAGAAGGCGCGCTCCGGCGTCGCCGCCGGTTGACCTTCGTTCAGCCAGAAAACGCTCGGAAACATGAAGCTCAGCAGGCTGACGCCCAGCACGAACATCAACAGCACTGCCAGAATCCACAGGTGCCAGTCCTGACGCTCCAGGGATTCCCAATCTGTTTGTTTCGTTGCGTTTGATTCCATCATCTCTTCTCTCCTGCCGCCAGGCATCCGGGGCATCCGGGGGGACGGAGCAGCCCTCACTGCTCACTCATCGGCAAGTTCAGCGCCAGAAAGAGGGCGGGTGTCGGATCTCCCGCAGCCTGCTGCTGGATCGGTTGTCCGGCTGTCGGGAGAAGCCCGCTAGTGAAAATCGTGTGAGGCGGGAACCGCTTCCGTGGAATGAAGTGGCTGCACGCGGCGGGCCTTGACGGAAACGGTATTCTCCAGGTTCTGCAATACGCCTTCAATTAAAAGGAACGGCTCGCTCACCAACAGCGCCCGGCAGCGGTCGAACAGGTCCGGCGTAATAATGGCGTTGGCAATGCCGGTTTCGTCTTCCAGACTGAGGAACACAAAACCCTTCGCCGTGCCGGGGCGCTGGCGCACAATGACGTTCCCCGCCACTCGCACCTGAGCCCCGTCGGGCAGGCGGCGCAATTCGCTCGCGCGAGCCACGCCGCAGCGTTCCAGCTCCGCGCGGCGCAGCGCCATGGGGTGCTTGCCGAGCGTCACGCCCGTGCCGCGAAAATCCGCCTCCAGCCGCTCCAAGTAATTCATCGGCAGCAGCGGACAGGAGAAATCCTCCGAGGCGGCATGTTCTAAGAGCGGACCGGCGGGCCGCACGGCACTTTCCGCTTGCCAGAGCGCCGCGCGCCGGTGGGACTGCGTCCAGCCTTTGCGCTCCGCCCTTGGCCGGGCGTCGCGAACTCCATTCAATCCTGAGATTCCGATCTTGTCCGCGAGCATTCCGGGCGAGTGAAGAAAGTCGATGGATATGCTCTTTCCAGTTCGACAGGAGTCTCCCAGCGCATTCAGCGCGCCGACCTCCGCCAAACGCACCATCTCATCCTTGCGGAGCAGAGGAACGCGGCGGGCCAGCTCTTCCACACTCTCAAAAGGACGATCCGCGCGCTCCCGGAGCAGGGCGCGCGCCGCTTCCTCGCGCAGCCCCCTCACATAGAGCAATCCCAGTCTCACAAAGTATCCAGTTAATCTCGCTTCGGCGGTATTTCTCGCGTTGCTCGCTCCGGCCGCATCCGCCGCGGGGTCTTTTTCAATGGTGCAGAGCCAGTCGGAGCGGGTGACGTCAATGGGCCTGAATTTCAGGCCGTGGCGTTGTGCGTCCTGGATGATGGTGGCCGGATGATAAAAGCCCATGGGCTGGTTGTTGAGCAGCGCGGCAGTAAAGGCCGGCAGATAGTGGCACTTGAGATAGGCGCTGGCATACGCCAGCAGCGCAAAGCTGGCGGCATGCGATTCGGGGAACCCGTACTCGGCGAACGAAGTGATGGACTGCACAATCTGATCCTGCGCCTTGCCGGTGATGCCGTTGCGCTCCATGCCGCGGCGCAGCCGGACCTCGATCTCCTGCATGCGCTGCTCCGAGCGCTTGTGCGTGAAGGCGCGCCGCAGCTCCTCGGCTTCGCCGCCGGAAAAGCCGGAGGCGATCATGGCAATGCGCAATAGCTGCTCCTGAAACAGGGGCACTCCCAGCGTGCGGCGCAGCACGGGCTCTAGCGAGGGATGGAAACATTCCGGCGGCTCCTTGCCCTGGCGCCGCTTCAGATACGGGTGCACCATGTTGCCCACGATCGGGCCAGGGCGGATGATGCCTACCTGCACCACAATGTCGTAAAACGTCCGGGGGCACAGGCGCGGCAGGCATGATTGCTGTGCGCGGCTCTCCACCTGAAACAGGCCGATGGTATCGGCCCGCTGCAGCGTGGCGTACACGGCGGGATCATCCGGCGGCAGATGCGCCAGGTCCACCGCTTCCCCGTACGCATCGCGGATCAGCGTGAGCGAATCCTCCAGCGCGGCCATCATGCCCAGGCCCAGCAGGTCCACTTTGATCATGCCCATGTCGGCACAGTCATCCTTGTCCCACTGCACCACCACGCGCCCCGGCATTGATGCCGGCTCCAGCGGGACTACGGAATCGAGATGGCACTGGCAGATCACCATGCCCCCGGAGTGCTGGCCCAGGTGGCGCGGCAAATCCTGCACGGCAACGTAGAGGTCAAAGAATTTGCGGATGCGCGGGTCTTCCAAATCCAGGCCCGCTTCGCGGAACTGGCGCTCGGGTGTGTCCTTGGGATCGCGCCATTCCCAGACGCGCACCAGGCCCGCCAGCCGGTTCCCCGTGGTTTCATCGAAGCCCAGCACCTTGCCAAGTTCGCGCGCTGCGGAGCGCCCGCGATAGGTGATGACGTTGGCGGTCATGGCCGCTCCGCGCTGCCCGTACCGCTCGTAGACGTATTGAATGACGCGCTCGCGCTGCTGGCCGCTTGGAAGATCGAGGTCAATGTCGGGCCACTCGCCGCGCTCCTCGGAAAGGAAACGCTCAAAGAGCAACTCCATGCTCACCGGGTCCACCGCAGTGATGCCGAGCGAATAGCAAACGGCGCTGTTGGCCGCCGAGCCGCGTCCTTGCACCAGGATGCCTTGCTCGCGGCAGAAGCGCACCAGGTCCCACACGATCAGGAAATAGCCGGCCAGGTTCAGCTTCTCGATGAGTGCCAGCTCGCGCTCGATCTGCCGCCGCGCGCGCGCGTCTTCCGACAGATCGCTGTAACGCTGTTGTGCGCCTTCCCACGTCCGCTGGCGGAGAAACGAGTTCATGGTCTCGCCGGGCGGGACCGGGTACTCGGGGAATTGATAGCCGAGATCGGCCAGCGTGAACTCGAGCCGCGAAGAAAGCTCCACGGTGTTGGCAATGGCTTGCGGGAGGTCCGCGAAAAGCCGCGCCATCTCGGCGGCAGATTTCAAATGGCGCTCGGAGTTGCGGCAGAGCAGGCGCCCCGCTGTGTGCAGGCGCACCTTGTTGCGAATGCAGGTGAAGACATCCAGAATCT
>JBGPJR010000013.1:0-13473 GCA_041485545.1 Terriglobia bacterium | reverse complement strand
TCGTGCGAAGGGCGCAGCCGAGCTTTGATGGCACGCTCTATAAGCACATCGGTTTCCGGATGTCGACCGACTTCGGCCAAGGTAAAGTTCGCGCCCTCGAGGCCTACGTGGATGTGCGGCCTTGGCCTGAGCTAGGTCTGCGGGTCGGCCGGCTCAAGGTGCCCGTGGGGCTGGAGCGGCTCTCGTCGGGTTCGACTCTCCCGCTTGTGGAGCGCGCCTTTCCGACGCAGTTGACGCCGAACCGCGACCTCGGCCTGCAGTTGTACGGGGATCTTGCTGGCGGCCGACTTTCCTACGCCGTAGGGGTGTTCAACGGAGTGATCGACAACGCTAACGGTGACGGCGATACGGATGACCACAAGGAGTTTGCGGGCCGCGTCTTTGCTCTGCCGTTCCACGGCAGCGGCCTGAAGGCGCTCCAAGGCCTGGGCCTGGGCGTGGGCGGCAGTTACGGCGAGGCCGACTCGACGCGCAGTGCGCTCTATACGACCGCAGGCCAGAGAACCATCTTTGCAGCGACGTTGAACGATCACGGGATTCGCCACCGCATCGCGCCGCAAGGCTACTATTACTACGGCCCGTTCGGGCTTCTGAGTGAGTACATTCGCTCCTCCCAGGAGGTGCAGCAGGGAAGCTCCGGCGTCACCCTGACGAACGCCGCCTGGCAGGTGGAGACCTCCTACGTGCTGACCGGAGAGCATGCCTCCTATAGCGGCGTCACCCCGGCCCGCAGCTTCGAGCCTGGCAGCGGTACCCTCGGCGCTTTCGAGGTAGCCGCTCGCTACAGCGATCTGCGCATCGATTCACGGACATTCTCCTTGCTGGCAGGGCCGGGCTCCAACGCTCGCGGAGCCAAGGCTTGGGCGCTGGGTTTGAACTGGTACCTGAACCGCAGTGTCCGGATGATGTTCAACTACGAGCAGACGGATTTCCAGCGCGCCCTCAACGGGCCGGCTTTGGACAAGGAGCACCTCTTCCTGCAGCGGCTCCAGTTGCGGTTCTGAGGGAGCCGGGAAGGACGCGAGGCGTGGCGGAGATTCTGAAGGTGGATCCGGCTGCGCCGGAACCGGAACGGATCGTTCGTGCCGCCACGCTGGTGCGCCGGGGTGAGGTGATTGCCTTTCCGACCGACACGCTCTACGGCCTGGCCGCCGATCCGTTCAACGAGGCCGCCGTAGAGCGGGTGTTCGCCATCAAAGAACGCCCGCCCGACGCCCCGCTGCTCTTGCTGGTGGATTCGGTGGAGATGGCCGAGCGCTGCGCCGAGCGGCTGCCGCCTCTGTTTCAACGGCTGGCGGCGCGCTTCTGGCCGGGGCCGCTGACCCTCGTGGTGGATGCATCCGCTCGGATACCCGCGCTCGTGACGGCGAATACCGGCCGGGTGGGACTCCGCCTGCCCGCGGCGGCCATTGCGGTGGCGCTGGTCCGCGCCGTGGGCGGGCCAGTGACGGCCACCAGCGCCAATCGCTCCGGCATGGGAGCCTGCCGCAGCGCCGCCGATGTGCAGGCAGCATTGGGTGACCGGCTGCCTCTCATCGTGGACGGCGGGCCGAGCCCGCTCGCCCAGCCTTCCACGATTGTCGGCATCCGGGACTCTTCCTGGGAGATGATCCGGGAAGGGGCCATCCTCGCCGCTGAGCTGGCCGGCGTTCTGAAGAGCGAGAACTGAGCGCAGACTTCCTGTCAGGAACAAAGAAAAAGCGGCCTAAGATGGCCGCTGTTTCTTGCCCCCAGTTGCGGAGGGTTGGTTCTAAAGTTCGTGTGTGCGCTCACATCTTGGTGACTTTTTCCGCCTGAGGGCCCTTCTGGCCTTGCGTTACCTCAAACTCCACCAAATCGCCCTCATGCAGAGTCTTGTAGCCATCGCCATCAATTGCGGAGTAGTGGACAAAAACGTCCGCTCCGCCATCCTGACCGATAAACCCATACCCTTTGGTGTTATTAAACCATTTCACTCTTCCTGTTGTGCGCGACAACTGTCTTTCCTCCCTTGTAGTTCTTCGGTTGCGGGTAGAACTGACGGGGCGAGCAGGCCCTAAGGCCGCGCAAAAAAACCACCTACCGGGCAACACCGGCGCTGGTTCGGAGCTTTCCCATCCGCCGTACACGAACATCCCACAACATCGGGCGAGATTATAGGGGGCCTCTAACCCCTTGTCAAGCAAGATATAGCGTGACTATTTACTTGTAAATAATCACCAGATATAGCGTCCGCCCGCACCGCTCCTGCATTGACACTCCTTCTACCCCGCACCTACAATGGGACCATCGGTGCCACGTGGCCCCAGCGGCGATGCGGAGGCTCGGAAAGGAACCACATGGAACTGGATGAGAACCTAGCCAAGCTCATGAAACAGCTCGGGGCAGCGATTAACTCGTCGCTGGCCGGCTCGGAGGCGGTTTCCGAGGCGCTCTCCGAGATTCGCGAGGGTGGCTACGACGTCTTTCTGGTGCTGGAGGCTACGATCGGGTTCCAGAAGCGAAAAGAGGCGGACGCTGGGGAAACGCCCGTTCACGATCTTCCTTCCGGCGAGTTGGTCCTCAGCGCGCAGGACGCCCAGTTCCTGAAGTCCTTGAGAATTCGCCTGGGCGGGGTTGAAGAAAGCTCCTAGCCCTCCTGCGAATCAGCTTTCCGCACACGCTACAACGAAAGTTCAAGGTAAGGCGAGAGTCCTCGCCGTCGGCCTTCTGGCGTTAGTTGGATGGTTGTTGCGAAATGCGGCGCCACTCCAGCAGGGCCTTTCTTTGGTTGGCATTCAGCGCCTTGATGAGTGCGCCGAGGTACTGGTCGTCGGCTTCCTTCCGTTTGGCGGCATCCGGCTGCCCACCCGGACCGGCGGTGCGCTGCAGCTCCCGCTTTTGCTCGTCGTAGGTGCGGAAGATCTGCTGCAACTCGGTCTCCTGCTCGGGAGTGGCGGGGGTGCCGGCCTGTTCCAGCGCCAGCTTCAGGGCGGGATAGCCGCCGCGGGCGCGAATCTGGTCCTTCTCAAAGTTCTTCCAGGCGGTGGTCTGTTCGGGCGTCAGAACGGGCAGGAAGTTCGCGATGAATTTCTCCTCCTGCTGGCGCGCCGCCTCGTAATTCTGGGCCCGGAACCCGCCCGCTCCGCCTGGCGGAAACTGGCCGCCCGGTCTGCCCGGAGCACCCGGCGGAGACTGCCCACCCTGGCCGCCGAAGCCGCCCTGTGAACGCTGTCCCTGGCCGCCGAAGCCGCCCGGACTGCGCGGCTGCTCGCCGGAGCCGCCCGTCCCGCCTGGTGCAGACTGCGCGCCCTGCGGCGGCTGGCCGCCTTGCCCGGGTTGCCCGCCAGCGGCGCCTTGCCGAAATTGTCCGCCCTGTCCAGGCTGACCTTGTCCGCCAGCTGCTCCCTGGCCGCCACCGAAGCCGCCGGGGCCGCGCGGCGCTCCCTCTGCTCCGCTGCCTGCCTGCGGGAGCGCCTGCGGGAGCGATTGTCGCATCGCCTCGATTTGCTGATCGAGCAGGGTTTGGATGGTTTTTTTCTGGTCGACGCTTAAGGGCTGGCCGCCCTTGCTAAGGATGGCGTCGAGTTCATCGACGGGGTTGGGGCCTTGGCGCTGCGGCTGGCCGCCGCGATTTCCTGATTGCGGGAGGTCGGACTCGTCGCCGGGGCCGAAGCCGCCAAAAACGCCGCCCTCCTCATCTTGCGCCAAGAGCGGCGACACCGCCAGCAGGGCGATCCCGATCCACAGCAGTCCCTTCATCTTGCGTCTCCCCGTCAAAACGAAACGACACTCCTCAGAAAGTAAACTGGACCCCGAGCTGAATCTCGCGGGGCGAACTGGCCGAGTTCGCCTTGCCGAAGTTCCTGGAAGTCAGTACACCGCTGTAACGAGACAGGTTGGTTTGGTTCAGTAGATTGGTCGCGTTGATCGAGATAGACATCTGCGGGACTCTGGCGCGATTATTACCGCCGGGTCCGCCAAAGCCGCCGCCCCCCCGCTCGCCCTCGTAGCCGCCCCCGCCGCCTCCTCCTCCACCGGGAATGCCCCCGCCCGGAAAGCCGCCGGGTCCGCCCTGGAAGGAAGACGATGCGGCCGGCGCCCGCGCCGCGGGAGCCGGGCTGGAGCGCTTCAGATTGATTGTCTTGCGCAGGCTCAAGTCCGTGCTGAAGAATCCCGGCCCTACCAGTGTGTTCCGCGTGATACCGACCGGCCGGTCATTGGTAAACGTATCATGGTTGTCGTCCAGCCCGGTTGTGATCGTGTAGGGCCGCCCGGTATTGGCCCGGATCCGAAGGTTGGAACTGACGCCCCAGGGAAGCTGGATATTGGCTCCGGCAAACACGGTGTGTTTCCGGTTATTGTTGGAGGGCCCCCATTCTCCGCTCAGATCGTAGGTATTGGCGGGTGTGCTGGTGGCGCCGTTGGTGTCGTCGTAATTCTTCGCCAGCGTGTAATTGAAGTTGATCGAATGGCGGCCCAGCCGCTGATTGATCTGGAAACTGATGTCGTGATAGCGCGAACTGGCGGAGGACTCCAGCAGCAGAATGTTCTTGTACGTGGGGTCCAGAGCCGTGTCCGTGCCGGGCAGTGGCGCGTTGATATTGCGGCTGCGGTAGAGGTGCAGCCCGCGAATGAAATTATAGCTGGTGGAGACGAACAGGCCGTGGGGCAAGCGGGTCTCAAAGGAGATGGAAGAGTTGATGTTGTAGGGAAGAGCCAAATTGTCCGCCATGCGCCGGATGGAGGGCGGGGAGCTGGCCGCGGTCGCGCCGGTCGCGTAGGGGTCGGGATAGGATGGCGCGATGCATCCGTCAACCTCCGGAACTTCGCCGGCCTGGCAATAGAGCAGGACCGTCTGGATTTGCCGCGTGCCGTCCAGCCGCAGAATGCTCTGGACGTTTCCGGCGCTCAAGCGCTGGTGAAAGAATCCGGCTCCGCCCCGGATGACCGAGTTCTTCCCGACTCCATAAGCGAAGCCGAAGCGCGGGTCGAAGTTGTTCTTGTCGCCGATGTTGGTCTGCGCCATGTAGCGCAGTCCCATCGAGAGCATCAGACTCTGCATCACCCGGTAGTCGCTCTGGACAAACAACCCCAGCTGGAACTGGTTCATGTCCAGCGCCGGGTTGCCGCGCGTAATGGTAAATTTGGTCGGGAGGCCGGCGGCATAATTATCCAGGCTGGCGAACTCAAAGGCCCCAATAAAGTTGTCCCGGTTCGTGGTCCGGTACTGCTGATAATTGCCCTGAAAGCCGCCCTTGAGCGAGAGTTTTCCCTTCACGTAGCTCAGCGTGTTGCCAAACTCAAATCCCCGCTGGATCTGATTGTTGTTGCGATCTGCGCTGCCTCCCTCAAAAGCGTCCAGGACCGTAACCGCCATGTTGCCGTTCAGAGAGCGGGTGGAGGAATTGTCGCGGGAGAATTGAAACCGCGTCTCGTCCACCAGGCGCTCCGTGAGCGGAGCGGTTTCGCGGATCTGCACCTCGATGCTGTTGCTGTTGGACTGCGTGGCGCGGTCCGGCAGCGTGAACGCGCTGCCGCCCCCGCCGCCTCCGCCAAACCCCCCAAACCCGCCCCCGCCGCCTCCGCCGAGGCTGCGGTTGGAGTTGGTTCCATACTCCACCGACAGATTCAGGAAATTGTTGGCGGGCAGGTTGTACTGCATCCGGCTGCTGTACTCCTGGCGCTTGTTGGGGGTGGGCACGGAGAAGAACAGAGGTCCCGTAAGGGTGGTGGGATTCTGGATCGAGCTGGTCTCTTGCACCGAGCGGTTCCCAGACAGTGAGAACGACATTTTGTCGTGGACCAGCGGGCCGCTGAGGTTGCTGCGCCAGCTGCGCTCTTGCATGGCGGGCCGGCTGGTGGCAAACGCATTGCGCCCGTCGAGCGACTCGTCCTGGAAGTTGAACCCAAAGCTGCCGCGCAGCGAGTCGCCCCCCGCGCGCGTGACGATCTCAATGCGGCCGCGCCCGGACTGGTCGTTTTCCGCGCTGAAGGGATTGTTGTTGATGCGGATCTCGCGAATCTGCTCGCGCGGCGGCAGCACTCCCCCGGAAAAGCCGTCAATCGAGAAGGTCGCGCCGCCCACCGCATCCGCCCCGGGCCCGGCCAGGTCGATGAGCAACTGCTGTAGCTCATCTGGATTGTCCGGAAGATCCTGGACCTCCTGCTGCGTGAGCACCAGGCCGGTCAGGTTCTGGTCCGGCTCCAGGCTGACTTGATAGGGCTGGTCCTGCACGTTCACCGATTGCTGGACGGGAGCCAGAACGAGCTGCACGGACAGCGCCGGCATCCGGGCTTGCACCGTCACTGTTTGCGAATACGTGGCAAAGTTTGGCGCGCTCACCTCAATGCGGTACTCGCCCGGCGGCAGGGCCAAAGAAAACTGCCCGCTCGCATTCGTCTGGCCCTCGGCCGCCACCTGGTCACCTTGGTAGCTCTTGACGCTGGCCGCGTTCAAAGTGGAGCCCGTAGCGTCCTTGACCTGGCCGCGCACGGTTACGGTCTGCGCCCAGGAGAAAGAGGATGCCAGCACAGTCAGCAGCACCGCCGGCAGCAGCCGGGTCGCCGCGCCGCGCGGCGCAGCCCGCAACCAAAAAATGAAGCGGTTCTCCGGCCGTTGTAACAAGCTCTCTGATTCGAGAGCCAGAGGCTCAAGATTGCGGGGTTGAGGACGAGATAAATTCACAGCGCTGGTCTCCTTCTGGGTGTTCGACAGTGCCGGAACTGTAAAGGTTTCATCGGATTACAACAATTTACTGACCCCTGGCGCGTTAGCGTCTCAATTCAGGGTATGGCGGCGCCCCTACCGATGCTAGAATAGATAAGGGAGCCGATGGAGTACGACGCGCTACGGGTTGGAGCGCAGGCCCCGCGGGGACAAGAGTTTACGAGTTTGCGCTTATCAGGAGGAGCAATCGTGAGAAGGGTCTTTTCTGCGAAGGGGACGGTGACTGTACTGGTGGTAGTGACCTCGATGGGGATCGCCGCCGTGAATGCCAGGGCGCAAGCGCGAGCCTCGATGGAGCTTCTGGAAACCAAGGCTAACGCCACTGCTCAGAACACGCTGGAGATCGTGGGACAGGTGAAAAATATTTCCACCCGCCCGGTCAGCGGCGTCACCGTCTACTGCGATCTTCAGGACGCCAGCGGCAAAAGTCTGCGTGTGGTGCAGGGACACTTGGGAACCGATCCCCTTGCCGCCAACAAGATTTCCGAGTTCCGGCTCAGCGCGCCGTACAGCGCCGAGATCAAACGGTTCAACGTGACCTTCGGCCAGATGTTTGGCGGGCCTTTGACCACCAAGGACAGCCGCAAATAGTAACGGGAGCCGCGAGGCAAACGCACGCGGCTCGGATTTACTGTCCGAATTGCACCTGCGGCGCGGTCCGCGCCGGCTCTGCGGCCGTGAAGTAGGCATCCTCCCGCGTAAACCCGGACCCAGAGGCGACCCAGCTGTTGGGAAACAGCTGGATGTAAGTGTTGTAGTTCTGCACCGCCTCGTTGTAGCGCCGCCGCTCCACGGCGATGCGGTTCTCGGTTCCGGCCAGCTCGTCCTGCAGCCGCAGGAAATTCTCATTCGCTTTCAGGTTGGGATAGTTCTCCACCACCACCAGCAAGCGCGCCAGCGCTGACTCCAACTGCGCATTGGCCGCAATCTTCTCTCCCGGCGTACGCCCGCTGATCAGAGCCGCGCGGGCGTCGGCGAGCTGCGTGAAGATCCCTTCTTCGTGCGCCGCGTAGCCCTTCACCGTCTCGACCAGGTTGGGGATCAGGTCGGCGCGCCGCTCCAGCACCACGTCCACTTGCGACCAGTCGGCTGCAATCGTTTCCTTCCGCTGCACCATGCCATTGCGGACGCCGAAATACCAGGAGACTACGACAAGCACGGCGAGGACCAGCAGCCCTCCCACAAAGATCAGCGTCTTCATTCCCCGGGACATGATTCACCTCCAGTGCGCCCTGCCGCTATGCAGCGCATTGGCCCCAGCTTAGCAAATCCACGCCGCAAATCCGAATCAACCGTGCTGCGGGTAGTGGTCAAACTGACCCACTACCGTGCTGCGGCGGTAGGCGCGGATAGCAGACCAGCAGAAGAACAGCCGCGGCGAAAAAGAAGGGCGCGACTTCTGCGCGGCTCGCCCCGATGAAGTGGAGCACAAAACCGTATAGCGCCACCGCCTCCGACAAGGAGAAACAAACAATGTAAAGCACACGCAGCTTCGCCACCTCTTCAGAGGAAACCGGTGTCGCGCGCGAGAGCAGCGCCCCGATACGCGCGATCCGTATATAGAGTACCGCCGCGCCTTCAGCACCAGCGACGCCCATCAATACGTTGCCCATCGCGCGAACGTCCTGGGGGTTTGCCGGAATCATCTGCATCACCATCCAGTACATTGCGGTGGCCACCAGAAATGCAAACCATAAGATCTGCAGCACCTTCTTAGCGGAAGTGGAATTTTCTGCCATTTTCTTCTCCGTCCGTTGGTCTCTGCCGCCTCATGTCTACGTACGGTAGCTGGCGTTGATACGGATGTACTCTTCGGTGAAGTCGCAGGTCCAGAAGCGCGCCTGCGCCTGGCCTTGTCCCAGGGTGATGCGAATGAGGATGTCGGAGCCTTGCAGGAGTTGCTGCGCTTTGGCCTCGTCAAAGCGCGCCGCACCGCCGCGCCGGCAGACGCGCAAACCGTTCAAGTAAATATCCACCCGGTCTGCGTCGAGCGGCACGCCGGCGTTTCCCGCGGCTGACAGGATGCGGCCCCAGTTGGGATCGGCGCCGGCGAGTGCGGTCTTCACCAGCGGTGACAGCGCAATGGCGCGCGCGATGGCCTCCGCCTGTCGCTCCGAGCGCGCGCCCTCGACACGGATCTCCGCGACCTTCTGAGCTCCTTCGCCGTCGCGCACCAGGGCGATGGCCAGCTCTTGCGCCACGGCAAGCAACGCAGTAGAAAATCTTCCCGACGCCTGGTCTGTTTCTCGGAGCGGCACATTCTCTGCCATGCCGTTGGCCATCAGATACATCGTGTCATTAGTGGATGTGTCGCCGTCCACGGAGATGCGGTTGAAGCTGGCGTCGCACATTCGCCGCGCCAGCTTTTGCAAGAGGCGGGGCTGGATGGCGGCGTCGGTAAAAAAGAATGCCAGCATCGTCGCCGCGGGCGCCAGGCGCGGATAGATCATGCCAGAGCCTTTGCAGATGCCAAGGATGGAGACGCGCCGCCCACCGATCGTAACCGTCCGCGAGGCAACTTTGGGCCGCGTGTCGGTGGTCAGTATGGCTTGCGAAACCGCGGCGTAGCCTTCCGGATGCAACTGCCGCGCCAAAGCTGGCAGGAGATCGGTGATGCGCCGCGCATCCAGCGGCACACCGATCACTCCGGTGGATGCCAGCAGCACGCGCTCGCGCGGTATCGCCAGCAGTGTGGCCGCGCGGGTGGCGCATTGCAGAGCCGCGCGCGTGCCTGCTGCACCCGTGGCGCAGTTGGCATTACCCGCATTGACGACGATTGCCTGCGCCGTATAGTGGCTGCTCCGCAGATGCTTCTGAGAAAGCAGCAGCGGTGCCGCCTGGACGCGATTCGTTGTGAACAGTGCCGCGACCGGGGAAGGAACCTGGGAAAACACCAACGCCACATCGGGGCCCGCGCCGTGCGTCCGCAGACCGGCTTCCCCGGCGGCGAATAGAAAACCTCGTGGCAAGGCGACGGCTCTAGCGACTTCTGGCATAGCCGGTCAGTTTACTGGAAGTGGGACGGGGGACAAAAGAAAAGTATGGCGCGGCAATTCTACTCCGAGGCCAGGCTGGCAATCAGGTGCGCGAGTAAGGCGGCCCGCCGGGGCAGCTCGCAAATCACAACGTGCTCATGCGCGGCGTGAGCCCCGTCTCCCACTGCGCCGAGGCCGTCGAGCGTCGGCACGCCCAGCGCGGCGGTGAAATTGCCGTCGGAGCCTCCGCCGACCGCAGTCTCTGTGAGCGAGATCCCGAGCGGGCGGGCCAGGCGGCGCGCTCGTTCAAACAGCGCGGCGGTTTGAGCCGTCCGCTCCATGGGTGGGCGGTTGAATCCGCCCGTAACGGTTACGCTCGTGCGGCGGTCGAACGGGCGCAGCCCATGCAGCCGTTTTTCGATCCGTGCCGCATCCCGAGCGCGCGCGATCCGCGCATCCACTTTGGCAACGGCTTCCGCCGGGATCACGTTGCTGCGGGTGCCGCCCTGGACGATGCCAGCGCTTAGAGTAATGCCTCGTGTTGCATCGGCAAGCGATTCAATATACAACAGTTGCTTAGCTAGCTCCGTGATGGCGCTAGCGCCTTTTTCGGGTTCGATGCCAGCATGTGCGGCGCGTCCTTGCACGCGCACTTCGAATTCCCCCACTCCTTTGCGCGCCGTCTTCAGAGCCCCACGAGGGCCGTGGGCTCCCTCCACCACCAGGACGCATTCGCTGCGTCGTCCCTCCCGCTCGGTGATTGGGCGCGACGATGGACTGCCGATCTCTTCGTCGGCATTCACCAGCAAGACGACGTTTCTTTTCAAGGGAAGGCCCAACTCTTGCAGGTTTCGAAGGGCAAACAGGGCCACGACGATGCCCGCCTTCATGTCATACGCTCCGGGCCCATAGGCGCGTCCCTGTCGCACGCGGAAGGGCATGCGGCCGAGGGTCCCCAACTCCCAGACCGTATCCATGTGCGCGAGAAGCAAAATCTGGCGTGATGGCTTGCTATGGGAGCGAAACTCGGCACGGAGGTGGTTGCCGGTGTTGCGGGAGGGGAAGAGGCGTACCCGCGCGCCCATCTGCTGCGCAATCTTGGAGATGATCTCGCCGCAATGATCCACGGCGGCCTTGCTCGTGCTGGGCGACTCGGCCTCGACGAACTGCCGCAGCATAGCGAGCATCTCGCGTTGCTGGTGCTGCAGTGCCTTCAAAAGCGGGTCCATAAAATCAAACAGCCGAGGAAAACTGCCGCTCGCGGCGCAATTCGAAATATAATCAATTGAACCGGTGGAGCCAAGCGAAACGTTCTTGCGAGACCGCAAGCGCCCCGGCTGGAGCGCTCGCCACCCGTTGCCGTGAACCCAGTCACAATCCAGCTGTTGCCGCGAGGAGCGCCATGACTCTAGACATCAACGAGATACAGAAGATTCTTCCGCACCGCCATCCCTTCTTGCTGGTGGACCGCATCATAGAGATGGGGCCCAAGCGGATTGTCGGGATCAAGAACGTTACCATGGACGAGCCTTTCTTTGCGGGGCATTTTCCGAACTTTCCCGTGATGCCGGGGGTTTTGATTGTGGAGGCCATGGCGCAGACCGGCGGCGTGCTGGCGCTGCAGAACGAGAAGGATCGCGCGGGGAAACTGGTGTTGTTTGCTTCCATCGAGCGGGCCAAGTTCCGCCGCCCGGTCGTGCCTGGCGATCAGCTGCGCCTGGAGCTGGAAGTGCTCTCGCGCAAGACGACGTTTTGCCGCATGAAAGGAAGCGCCTACGTGGACGGCGAGCTGGTCGCCGAGGCCATTCTGATCTGCAAGATCGCGGAGCGGAAGCGATGAGCGAGGCCCTCGCCAGCCTGATTCATCCGACGGCGGTGGTGCACCCGGGGGCGCGCATTGCGCCGGGCGTGCGCGTGGGCCCGTACTGCATCATCGGCGATGAGGTGGAGATCGAGGACGAATGCGACCTGATGGCTCACATCTACATGGAGGGGCCGCTACGGGTGGGCTCGGGGAACCGCTTTTTCCCCTACAGCTCCATCGGCGTGATCCCGCAGGATAAGAAGTTTCGCGGCGAGCGCACCGAGACCGTCATCGGGAAGGGAAATACTTTCCGGGAGTTTGTCACCGTGCATCGCGGCACGCAAGGAGGCGGCAGCCTCACGCGCATCGGCGACCACAATTTGATCATGGCCTACGCGCACATCGCGCATGACTGCCGCATCGGCGATCACACCGTCCTAGCCAACGGGACCACGCTGGCTGGCCATGTACTCATCGAAGACTATGCGGTGATCGGTGCCTTCTGCGGGATTCACCAGTTCTGCCGCGTGGGCCGCCACAGCATCATTGGCGGCTACAGCGTGATCACGCGGGATGTGCTGCCGTTTTCCATGACGGTTTCCGAGCGCGAGGCGAAGGTTTTCGGGATCAACAAGGTGGGTCTCGAAAGGCACGGCTTCTCCGCTGAGCGGCGCAATCAGTTGAACCGCGCCTTCCGTCTGCTAACTTCCTCAGAGCTGAACACGACGCAGGGGATCGCAAAAATCCGCGAGGAAGCCTGCTCCGAGGATGTGGAGGAGTTGTTGCGCTTTATCGAAGGCTCCGAGCGCGGAGTTATCAAATGACGGCCTCTGCCGCGCGCTACGGGCTGATCGCAGGCAACGGCCAATTCCCCTTCCTGGTGCTGGAGGCGGCGCGCAGCCGCGGCATTGAGATGGTCGTCGCGGCCATACGTGAGGAAGCTTCGCCGGAGCTGGAGTCTCTCGCCGCGCGCTTTCACTGGCTGGGACTGGGCGAGCTGTCGCAGCTGATCCGGGTCTTCAAGCAGGAGGGAGTGAGCCGTGCGCTCATGGCGGGTCAGGTCAAGCACACGCAGATCTTTTCCTCCATCCGTCCTGACTGGAAGCTGCTGCAACTGCTGCTCTCGCTCAAGGAGAAAAACACGGACGCGCTGATTGGCGGCGTAGCCAAGGTGCTGCTGGAAGAGGGAATCGTGCTGGAGGATTCCACGCTGTTTTTGGAACCTTTGCTGGCAAACGAAGGAATCCTGACTAAGAGGGCTCCTTCTGCGGAAGAGCGTCAGAGCCTGGACTATGGGCGCAAAGTTGCGCGGGGCTTGGCGCAGTACGATATCGGACAGACCGTAGTGGTGGCCGATGGAGCCTGCGTCGCCGTGGAAGCAATGGAAGGGACCGACGCGGTGATCCGCCGCGCGGCGGAGCTAGCTCGCGGCAAGCCGCTGCGCATCGTGAAGGTGGCCAAGCCGAATCAGGATATGCGTTTCGATGTGCCGGTGGTGGGCCTGCCGACCATCGCGGTGATGAAGGAGTGCGGCGCCACAGCACTCAGCCTGGAAGCCGGCAAGACGCTCTTGTTCGACCGGGAACAATTGCTGGCCGAGGCAGACGGCTCAGGCATTGCAATTATCGGGACACCATCCGATCCCTAACCCTGAGGGAGTGGACAAAACCGGAGGTAGCTTGAAAGTCAGGGAACTGGTCAGCTTGCTGGAGCAGGACGGATGGCGGCTGGCCCGGACCCGAGGGAGCCACAGACAGTTCAAGCACCCCCAAAAGCCTGGGGTTGTGACTGTAGCCGGAAAGCAAGGGGTGGATGTTCCCCCAGGCACGCTCCACGCTATCCTCAAACAGGCCGGTCTAAGAAATTGAAGGAGAGAACGAGATGCGTTACATGGTCGTGATCGAGCGCGGAGAGAAAAGCTGGGGAGCTCATGTGCCGGACTTGCCCGGCTGCATTGCCGTCGGCGAAACGAGGGTACGCTGTCCCGTCTCGAGATCCAGCACGTA
>JBGPJR010000012.1:0-13483 GCA_041485545.1 Terriglobia bacterium | reverse complement strand
TACTTCCTCCGCGCCATCACGCTCGACAAGCTGGAACAGAAAGTCTCCGCGCTAGCAAACTACCAGCACTTTCTGGACACTGACGAACAAAAAAATCAGGACCAGGAGTTCCAGGCGCACGAGCGCGTGCGTGTCCTGGAGCGCGAGGTGCGACGCTAGGCACGGAGATCTTGTGAGAGTGAAAACCAGCGACTCCCCAGGGCCGAGCGGCGGTATACTGAGCTCAGAGATGCCACGGGAATTCGCCATTGTAGGCCTCGCGCTCTGGATGGGGCTTGCGGGATTTGCCCCGGCTGCAGTCGCGGAAAAGACGCCGGAGCAGATCGAGCAGCAGTATGACCAGGAGAAGAGCGCCAAGAAGCGGGTCGAGTTAGCCAGAAATCTTATGAACGCGCGACTGGAGCGGTTGCGTTCCGCGCTCAAGTCCGGCAGCCTGCTGCAGGAGTCCACTCCGGAGCTGCGCAACTATGCGGGCGCTTTGGACCGTCTGGCTTCCGCCGTGCGCGCGGCGAACCATGCCAGCACTTCCAAGCAAAGCGAGATGCACCTGCGCTCTCACTTGCGGGAGCTGGAGAACCTCAAAATGGACGTTTCCTTGGCGGAACGGGAAATCCTGGACCCAGTGATCAAACAAGAGACCGACCTGCGGGAAGAGATTCTCTACGGCATTCTGATGCCGCAGAAGGAAACCGCCAAGCAATGACCGGGCGCATTCTTATGGTTGCACTCTTTTGTGGTCTGTTCGCGACCGGTAGAGCGGCGTGGGCCCAGGAAGATTTTCTGACAGAAGGGGAGATTTCCGCGACCCGCGATGCGCAGGAGCCGGAGAAACGCATCGTGGTCTACCTGGATTTCGCGCAGCGCCGTCTGGACGCGGTCCGCACCAATCTCGCTTCGGCCAAACCGAATCTGGGCCGTGCTGTGCAGAAGAGTCTGGCGGAGTACATTCACATCCTGGAGGCCCTGGACGGAACGATTGCCGACGCTCGGGAGCGGCGCGCGCCAGTCCCCAAAGGCCTCCAGCAGGTGGAACAGCGCGGAACCGAGTTTCTCAAGTACTTGGAGGCCATCAACGTCGAATCGTCGCCGGGATGGAAGGATTACCAGTTTTCCATCGAGGAAGCGATCGATATGACCCGCGAGGAGCTGGATACGGCAGGGCAGGGCTCCTTCCCGGAGCTGAAGGAGCGGACGCCGCCCACCGATCTGCCAGCCCGTCCCGCGCCGCAGAAGGCGCCGCCGGGAGAACCCAAAGGAGGATCGGACCAACAGGGGCCGCCGCGCAAGAGCCGTTCTTCTTCCTGAACAGACGGCACGGCCGCGCCCTTTCGCTTCTCATGAGCCATCCCGGGACCGAAATTTTCGCCAAAGTGTTTCGCGCCGTCCGCCCGCGCACTCCCCTCCCCGAATTGGAGGTGCACTTCCGGCCCTACGCGGATGTCAACAACGTCATCCGCATGCGCGACGGCAAGGTGGTGGTGGGATTGTCGGACCTGCTGGAAGGGGCTCCCAGGACGGTGCTGGAGTCGATCGCCTTCATCTTAGTCTCCAAGCTCTATCGCAAACCCATTCCAGAGAGATACCAAAACCGCTACCGGCGGTTTCTCAACCGGCGGCACGTCCGAGAACAGGTGCACGTCATCCGGCGTGTGCGCGGGCGCAAGTGGATCGCAAGTGCGGCGGGAGAACACTTTCATCTGGAAGAGGTGTTCGAACGCCTCAACCAGCAATACTTTGCAGGTCTGATGCAGCGGCCCCGTCTGACCTGGAGCCGGTCGGCGTCGCGCCATTCGCTCGGTCATTTCGACGCCGCCCACAACACCATCGTCATCAGCAAGATTTTCGATCGCTCCGATACTCCCCCGTTCGCCGTGGAGTACATCGTCTATCACGAAATGCTGCACCTGCGACATCCCGTGCTCCACCGGCGGAGCCGGCGCTGTGTTCATTCGGCGGCGTTCCGCGCCGAGGAGCGGCGCTTCCCTCAGTTCGACACAGCCAAGCAGTGGATGGAACGGCTCTAAGCTGGGAAAGGAATGGATGGGAAGGTTGCAGGCGGCAGTTTCGGCAGGCGGGACGGGGCAGGCTCTCTCTCCGTTTCCTGGGACCCAAGCAAAAGTAGTGCGACGGAGAACTCTCGAGGGTATATAGTGTGGGCTGTCGGGAACTAGAATGGGAATCAAGCTAGCTTGCATCGCTCTGCAACTGGTTTGGAGTGGGACAACATCCATGAAACTCACCAGCACGGCCTTTCAACACCAGCAGCGGATTCCGGCGAAGTACACCTGCGACGGCCAGGACATCAATCCGCCGCTACACATTGCCGAGGCTCCGCCAGCAGCGCAGAGCCTGGCGCTCATCATGGATGATCCCGACGCGCCCAGGGGCACCTGGGTTCACTGGCTTGTCTGGAACATGGACCCCAAGACATCGGAAATTCCCGAAAAAAGTGTTCCCGCTGGAGCCGCGCAAGGGATGACCGACTTTCACCGTCCCAGCTACGGCGGTCCTTGCCCTCCTTCCGGCACCCATCGCTATTTCTTCAAGCTCTACGCCCTCGACACGAAACTCAACCTTCCGGCAAAGACCGACAAAAACGCCCTGGAAAAGGCAATGGAAAAGCACATTCTGGCCCGCACCGAATTAGTCGGCCTGTACTCGCGCTAAGGGCGTTCTTGCGGATTTGATAAGATGGGCGCAGCGCGCCGGCGCGAACGACTCATGCGGATGCCGCGGCTGCAGCAACGACTTGGCTACCCCTTAGTAGCGCTGGTGTGCCTGGCGGTGACGGCGCTGCTGGGATGGACTTCCTACGCTCACCGCGTGAACAGTATCTTCGAGGACCTCTACTTCCGCCAGCGCGGGCCGCAGCAACCCAGCCAGGCAATCGCCATCGTAGCCATCGACGATGCGACACTGGCCGACTATGGGCCGTTGCCGCTGGAGCGCTCCCGCTTAGCCCAGGGCATCGCGGCGCTGCGGCAGGCGCAACCCGCGCTGATCGCGTTGGACCTGTTGCTGACGGACCCCGGAGCCAAAGAAGGTGACCAAGCGCTGGAAGCCGCCTTGGCAGGCCCTCCCGTACTTTTGAACGTGGGAGCGCCAACTCCCAACGCTGCCCACCCACCCATCGTGCTGGCGACCGCGTTGGAAACGGGCGGAGGGAAATGGCTCCGGCCGCAGCCCGGCTTTGCACTTTCGGCCGCAGCCATCGGGCAGGTCCACGCGGACCCGGACGGGGACGGCGTCAGCCGCCAGATACTGCTGGAGAAAGAGGCAGACCAGCAGCGCTACTGGGCTTTCGCGCTGGAGTGCTTTCGTCTCTGGCTCTCGCCTTCTGCCGGGCCCATCACGGAAGCCGACGACTCCCTGGAATTGGAGACAGCGGCCGGGTTAATCCAGATTCCGGCAACGCGCCGTGAGCAGCGCGCGCTGCTCATCAACTATGCGGGCGACAATGGAACGTTTCCCCAAGTCAGTTTCGCCCGTCTGGGCAAGGACCCGGCCGTGGCAGCCCAGCTACGGAATAAGATTGTTCTGGTCGGCGTAACAGCTCAGGCCTCGGGTGACCGTCTCTTCACGCCGGTCTCCTCCGGGCTCGGAATGGCCGGTGTGGAGATCCACGCCAATATTTTGAACACGCTTCTCCAGGGTGGTTATTTGCTGCCCGTTGGCGAGGGCAAGGCGCTGCTGGGCATGTTTGCGATTGTGCTGGCGACAATCTGGGGACTGGCGCGGCTGCAGGGAGTGATCCAGGCGGCTTGGCTGGTAGGGCTGGGGGCGTTTGTGCTCGCCGCTCCCTATAACCGGTTTCTGGAAGGGGAGGTCTGGCCGGGATTCTCGTTGTTAATGGCCTTTGGAATTGCGCTCCTCGGCGGAGAAACCTACCAGGTGCTGGTTGTCCGAGGGCGCTTTCGCGAGTCGGAGTTGCGCCGCCGGCAGTCGCAGCAGCGGTTCGAGATGGCGGCGCACGAAATGCGCACACCGCTGGCAGCAATCCAGGCATCGAGTGAGCTGCTGGCGCGCTATCCGCTCGACGGGGCCCGGCGCGAACAGATGGTGCAGCTGTTGTACGAAGAGTCGCAGCGGCTGGGGCGGCTCGTCGAACGCTTCCTGAGCGTTGAGCGCCTTTCGGCGGGCGAGATGGAGTTGCGCCGCGAACGGGTCGATCTTCCTGCGCTGGTCCGGACAATCCTGGAGCGGCTGCGCCCGCTGGCCGAGCGCAAAGGGGTGCGGCTCACGGGCGCAGAGAGCGAGGAAGCGACCGAGATCCATGCGGACCCGGAACTGCTGGAGTTCGCGATCTCGAATCTGGTGACCAACGCGGTGAAATACTCCCCCGCAGGCACCGAGGTGAGCGTCGGTTGCGAGCGGGATGGGTTGCACGCACAAGTGCACGTGACCGACAGCGGACCCGGTATGTCGCCGGAGGAAACTCGCCACATTTTTGACCGCTTCTATCGCACCGACAGCGCCGAGCACTCCTCCAGTCCCGGCTTTGGCCTGGGACTCGCCATCGCGCGGGAGATTGCTCGCCATCACAGCGGAGACGTTCGCGTCGAGAGCGCACCGGGCAGGGGGTCCCGGTTCACGGTGCTGATTCCGTTGAAGTCTCCGGCACCAGCAAACAAGGTGGTCTCACGATGACCCCGCCCGTTCCCAAACCGGCGGACAAGCCTCCGGTGCTGGTGGTGGAAGACGATGCCGCGTTCGCCAAAACCCTGGTGGCGCTGCTCGAAGCGGAAGGCTATCCGGTGGAGGAGGTCGGCTCCACGGCGGCGGCTCTGGAGCGGCTGGCGGCGCGAACCTTTCCCGTCGTGGTCTCCGACATCTATCTGGATGAGCGCACCGGTCTGGACGTCCTGCGCCGCGCCCGGGCGCTGGAGCCGCGCTGCGCCGTGATCCTGATTACAGGAAAAGGTTCCCTCGATACGGTACTGGAAGCCAGTCGCGCCGGGGCCTTTGATTATCTGGCCAAGCCATTTCCTCTCGACCGGCTTACCGAAGCGGTTCGCAACGCGGCGGAGGCTTGGCGGCAGGCGCAGGTCGTCACGGCGGCGGAGCAGGACAAGCCTCTTGCTCCGCTGGCCGGCAATTCCGGGCCGATGGTAGAGGTCTACAAATTCATCTCGCGCGTGGCCGACGCCGATAGCACGGTGCTGCTGGAAGGAGAAACCGGCACCGGCAAGGAGCAGGTGGCCCGCATGATCCACCAGAGCGGCTCGCGCCGCAGCCATCGGTTTGTGGTAGTAGATTGCGGCGCCTTGCCTGCGACGTTGCTGGAAGCGGAGCTGTTTGGCGCGCTGCGCGGCGCCTACACGGGCGCCGAGCGCGACCGCACCGGTTTGCTCGAAAGCGCCGACGGGGGCACCGTCTTTTTTGACGAGATTGGGGAGATGGACCTGCCGTTTCAGCAGCGGCTGTTACGGTTTCTGCAGGAGCGGGAGGTGCGGCCGCTGGGCTCCTCGACCTCCCGCAAAGTCGACGTGCGCGTAGTGGCGGCAAGCAATCGCGATTTGCGGAAATTGGTCTCTGAAGCGAAATTCCGCGAGGACCTTTGGTACCGCCTGCAGGTTACCTCCCTGAGGCTGGCGCCTCTGCGGGAGCGGCGCGAGGACATTCCACTGCTGGCGGAGCATTTCCTGGAGATGATCCGGCAGCGCTCCGGCCGGTCGGTTCGCCTGAGCCAGGAAGCGCTGGAGGCCGCCGTGCGCTATTCCTGGCCGGGCAACGTCAGACAGCTGCAGAACGTTCTGGAGCGGTTGGTGATCCTCTCAGTCATGCCGCTCATCTCCGAGCAGGTGTTTGCCGATGCCCTAGAAGCGCTCGATCCGAGTGCCAAGGAGCGCTCCAGCGCAGACAGCCTCTCCGGCCGGGAACAGGATCACATCCGCCGGGTTCTGGAGGCCACGCACGGCAACAAAACGCGCGCGGCAGAGATTCTGGGCATCGAGCGGAAGACCTTATACCGCAAGCTCGACCGGATGCGCGGCGAGTCGTCCTGACTCGCCCTGAGTCGTTGCGACACGAACTTTCACCCACACGCCGAAGCGGTCTTCCAGCTAACATGCCTATGTTGATACAGTTGCCAAGCCGCTCTGGTTTGGCGGGGAAGTTGCTTCTGAGTGAGCGGTTCAAAACAGACGATTGAGCCACTTGCCGCGGGGACCGGGAAGAACTAAAGGGGTGCTCTCCCTTTGATGCGGACCCGCTCCGCGCGGCAGGTGGCCTTTTTTTGGGTATTGGACCTCCGCAGCGGTCCTGCGTTGCTCCTCGCTGCTGGAGCGCTACAGGTTTTTCATGCGGTTCTTAATCTTCTCCGCCAACTTCTCAATCTCCTCGGCCTTCTTCATTACCGTAATGGAGAGGACATCCTCATTGGTGTTATCCATATCCTTCTTTAATTGCGACGTCAGATCATAGAGCTGCGCCGTATCCTTTTGGGTTTGCTCGAAACTCTCTTTTTGCAACTTGAGTCTGCGGGAAGGCCCGGTGTTCGGGAGGGGCTCTCGCGAGTCGGCATCCTTGGGGCCGGACGGGCTAAAAATGTCGCCGCTATTCTGCGCCGGTCCGCCGACAGCCCAAAAACCGACCAAAAGCACCAGGATTAGGATTCCCTGCCAGCGTTCTTTCCATCTCATGACGGTCCTCCGACGCGGGGCTGATGACCCAATAATAGATGAAAACCGACTAGCTCCGGAACATTCTGTTACGAAGAAAGACGACCGGCGGAGGGAACCAGCACGCGCCAGCAAGGGGTGCACACTCGGAGGCGGCGAAGGGCCGCAGCGGCCTACTCGCGGAAGTAGAATTGCAACTGCACCTTGCCGACCTGAATCAGGTCGCCCTCTTTTAATTCCTGCGGACCTGCCAGAGGCAAAGAATTCACGCGCGTAGCCTTGGCCTTTTCCGAGGGAGAGATATCGAAGTGATTGCCCCGGCGCGTAATGATCGCGGCGACCTTAGGGGCAAACCAGTGCTTGACCTGCACGGAAGCACGAGAGTCCTTGCCGATGATGCAGAGCTTGCTGGTGAGGATATACTCCTTTTGATTGGTCTTGCCCTTGAGCGTGACCAAACAGGCGACCTTACTGGCGGCCTCGCTGGCGCCCTCGGTCGCGATGCTGGTGGCTTTGGCAAGAAACTCTCGGCGCTTCTTGGTGTCCAATACCACAGTCTGCACAGCCGCATGCGGATGGTCGTCAGTCTGTTCCCATCCCGGCGCCATATACACCGGCATGTTGACCATGCCCTCGTCCTGGAACTGCAGCGTGTGCTTGCCGATCAGAATCTCATCGCCGTCCTGAAGCGGGCTCTTGCGAATGCGCTGATTGTTGAGGAAGGTGCCGTTGAGGCTGTTCAGATCCTCCACCATGAAGCGGCCCTCCTCCACCAGGAGCTTGGCATGCTGGCCGGACACCGCCATGTTGTCGATGACAATGTCATTGCCCGCGGCACGGCCGATGCTCACCACCGGCTTGTGCAGCTTGACCTCCTTCAACACGGAGGCCTCGTATTTCAGAATCAATTTGGCCATGCCCGATCCCCTCCCCTCAACGATCGCACCCACCGTCTCCACCCCGAGAGGGAGGGGAACAGGCGGGCTATAATGACCGTGGTGTTGTCTTCTCCCCCCTTCTCATTGGCTAACTCGACCAGGCGGTCGGCTGCTTCTTGGGGGTGCATGACAGCCGAAAGAACGCTGGCGATCTCTTCATCCGGCACCATGCGCGTGAGCCCGTCGGAGCAGAGCAGCACCTGGTCACCCGGCCCCACCCACATCTCGTCCAGGTCCACGTCCACGGAAGGCTCGGCTCCGAGCGCCCGCAAAATGACATTGGCCAGCTCGGATTGTTCGGCCTCCTGCGGGGTGAGGACGCCTTGCCGGACCTGCTCCCAAACGAGCGAGTGGTCCTGGGTCAGCTGCCGGAGCTGCCCGTTGCGGAACAGATAGATGCGGCTGTCGCCCACGTGCGCAATGCTCATGACGCTGCCCGAGATGTGCGCTGCCACCACGGTGCAGCCCATGCCGCTGACCGAGGTGGCTTCTCCGGAAGCAGCCTCGAAAATGGCTTTATTGGACAGGCGGATTCCGCTGGCGAGCCGATTCGTGTGGGCAGAAAACTCCTCCTGATAGACCCCCTCCCACGAAGCTTGCGGATCCCGAAGAGTTTCCTGACAGTGCGTCAGAAGGATCTCCACGGCCATGCGGCTGGCGACCTCGCCAGCGGCCTGACCGCCCATTCCGTCGCAGAGGATCAGCAGCTTCAGGGCAGATTCCACGGCAAAGTGGTCCTCATTGTTGGTGCGAACCAGCCCGACGTCCGACCGCGCACCGACCAATATCTCCAAACCAGCCTCCGCTTTCGCAAGAGTACACTGCTTCCCTACTACGATCGGCACGTTCGCGGTTCCAGAGCACGACGCGCCTCACCGCCCTCGTGGGTCAATCCGCAGCCTCACCATAAAGTATCGGTCGGAGCCTGCGGTAACGTAAGTAAATTGCGTGGATTCTACCGCCTAGAACCAGGAGCGTCAACTGGTCCGAAGTCCTAGCGTAGCGAGTCTCCAGGACTATCGGGCCGGCCCGTCCCGGGCAACTTGCCAACTCTGTTTGTCATCCAAAAAGCTGTGCCGTTCCACCTGTTACCGCTACTCACTGAGCCGCCCGGCTTAACAGGCGCCCAAGAGCGTTCGAATGCTCGCGGCTAATGAGAGCCTTAGGCTTCTGCCTTCCGGCGGACCGCGTCGCGGCCGGGCTTCCCGCTGGCAAGCGAAGGCAGGTTAGTCGCATTGACCCACTACCCAAATGCAGGCAGAATGGAGCGCATCGTCAAATTTTGATATGCTAGTGCTCCGTGTCTGGCTCGGCAGGGCCAATAGACCGCTCTTATACCGGGCATTCTTTTTTATCGCGCAACGCTCAAAGCGCCGCCTCGGAGCTGGAGAAAGGAACGAACCGTGATTGAAGTTCAGGGACTGACGAAGCGGTACGGGCGCACCACAGCCGTGGAAGATCTGAATTTTTCCGTAGCCAAAGGAGAGATTCTGGGATTTCTGGGCCCGAACGGGGCGGGGAAAACGACGACGATGCGGGTGATCACCTGCTTTCTTCCGCCCACGCTGGGAAAGGTTACCGTGGCGGGATACGACGTGATGCGGGAGCCGCTGGAGGTCAAGAGGCGCGTTGGCTACTTGCCGGAGACTCCCCCGCTCTACACCGACATGCGGGTTCACGAAATGCTGGCCTTTGCGGGCCGCATCAAAGGTGTGCCCCGTCGGCAACTGCAGGAGCAGTTGGAGCAAGCCGCCGAGAAGGCGGCTGTTACCGACGTGCTCGACAAGATCGTGGGGCACCTCTCCAAAGGATACCGGCAGCGGGTGGGGCTGGCCGCAGCGCTGATCCATGACCCGGAAGTGCTGATTCTGGATGAGCCCACGGCGGGGCTGGATCCGAAGCAGATCATCGAAACCCGCCGGCTGATTCAAAACCTGGCCGGCGCGCACACCATCATTTTGAGTACTCATATTCTGCCCGAGGCCGCCCAAACCTGCAGCCGCGTCATGATCATTAACCACGGCCGGCTGGTCGCCGAGGACACGCCGCAGAACTTGACGGCAAGGCTGCAAGGCCACGAAACCATGAAACTGGTGGTCGAAGGGCCTGCGGTCGCTGTACAGGGGGTTCTGATGGGCGTGCCGGGGGTGCATCGCGTCTCGCGGCTCCCTGCGGCGGATGGCCGGAGCGAATTTTCGGTCGAAACGGTGCCCGGCCACGACGCGCGCAGAGACTTGGCGCGGGCCGTCGTGCAGTCGGGCTGGGGACTGCTCGAGCTGCGCCCGGTCGGCTTGAGCCTGGAAGAGATTTTCCTGAAACTGACCACGGTCGACGATTCGGAAGCGTCCGAAGCGCCGCAGCCAGAATCTGCGGCGGCTCCGGCGGAGCACAAGTCATGAGAAACATTTGGGCGATCGCCCGCAAAGAACTGAACAGCTATTTTCGCTCGCCGATCGCATACACCGTGCTGGCCTTGTTTGCCTTGATCTTCGGCTACTTCTACTACACCGTCATCTCCTTCTTCCTGCTCCAAACGCTGACCCGCGTGCAGATGGCTCAGATGTATGGCGGCGAGGTGCCGCCGATGAACGTGAACGAGCAGGTGATCCGGCCGCTGCTCATGAACACGAGCATCATCTGCCTCTTCCTGGTTCCCATGATTACCATGCGGCTCTTTGCCGAAGAGAAAAAGACGGGAACGATTGAGCTCCTGATGACTTCGCCCCTCACGGACTGGCAGACCGTGCTGGGCAAGTTTTTTTCTGCTGTGGCACTCTATGCCAGTCTGCTGGGAGTCACCGTGCTCTACTTCCTGGTGCTGTTCCGCTATGGCAGCCCGGACTGGAAGCCTCTGGTTGCCGGTTATTTGGGCCAGTTGCTGCTGGGAGGATGCTTCCTCTCCATCGGCTTGCTGTACTCCACGATGACTCGCAACCAATTGATTGCGGGGAGCCTGACGTTTTTCACTTTGCTGCTGCTGTGGATTGTGGACTGGTCCAGCGAGTATTCGGGAGGCTGGTGGGTCCCAGTGGCGCAGTATCTTGCTCTGACTCCGCATATCGAGAACTTCTCCAAAGGAGTGATTGATTTAAAGGACACCGTGTATTACCTCTCGGTAATCGGCTTGGGCCTGTTTCTCTCGGTGCGCTCGGTGGAATCGGTGCGTTGGAGGACTTAAAGCGATGAATTGGGGATGGAAAGATTTTCTCACCAGCCGGCAGACGAAATACGGGCTGAATACGGCGCTCTACATACTGGCGGCGGTGGCGATTGTGGTGATTCTCAATCTGATTGCGGTTCGCATTCCCACGCGCATCGGAAAGTTCAACACCAATTGGCAGTGGGACCTGACCTCCAACCAGCGCTACAGCCTCTCGCAGGAGACGGTGCAAATTCTCTCCAACCTCAACCAGGACATCGAGATACTGTACTTCGACCGCCAGGATCAATTCGGAAACTTGCGCGACCTGTTGGACCAGTTCCCAGTGCAGTCCCGGCACGTAAAAGTTACCTACGTTGACCCGGACCGCGAGCCCAATCAAGCCAACCAGTACAGCGTCAAGACCTATGGCGAGGTCATCGTGGCCGCCGCAGGGAAAACGGACCGGGCCAAAGGTACCAAGGAAGAAGACATCATCAATTCCGTTATCCGGGTGCTCCACGGCGAAACCAAGACCGTCTATTTCCTCCAGGGACATGGCGAGCGCCAGATGGATTCCACGGAGCGGCTCGGTTACAGCGAAGCCAAGAAGGCGCTGGAAGAGGTGAGCTACAAGGTGGAAACCCTCTCCTTGTTGCAAGAGAAACCGGAGGTCCCCCTCGGTGCCAGCATCCTGGTCATCGCGGGACCGCAGAAAGAGCTGCTGGACTCAGAGATTGAAGCCATCCGCACTTACTTGAAGCAGGGAGGGCGGGTGCTCTTGTTACTCACGCCTATGACGCCTCCGAAAGTGGTTAGTCTCTTCAAAGAGTTTGGAGCCGACATCAGCAACAACCTGGTGGTGGATGTGAGCGGCATCGGGCGCCTCTTCGGAACCGATGAGCTGATGCCCCTGGCGCTGCAATACGAAGACCATCCCATCACCAAGGACATGGCCAACACGGCAACGATGTTTCCGTTCGCCAACTCCATGAAGGAAACGGCGGAGCCGGCGCCCGGAGCAGCTTTTCAGTTGATTGCCAAGACGACCACCCAAAGTTGGGCCACCAAAGACGTCAATGCCAAGGAAGTCAGTTTTCGCAAAGGGACCGACATCGAAGGCCCTGTGGCGCTGGCTGGAGCGGGGACCTATCATGATCCCAGCGCTCCCATGGCCATTCAGGGTCGCTATGTTGTGTTAGGCAGCGCCGACATAATCTCCAACGCCATCCTCAGCTTCAACGGCAACCGCGATCTGTTTCTGAATTCCATCGCTTGGCTGGCGTCGCAAGAGGATTTGATCTCGGTTCGGCCCAAGGACCCAGACGACCGCCCCGTGCAGCTGACTCCGGAGCAGTTGCGCGCCGTGAAATATTTTGCGCTGGTGCTCATGCCGCTGGTAATCGTTGCCGGCGGACTTGGCGTGTGGTGGAAGCGCCGCGGCTAGCTGCCTTGGCGAAGCCGCCGTCCTGTTCCGGGAGCCAGCGCCGTAGGACTTGATTGGCAACGGAGGGAAGCGGCGGAGTCCTTGACGACTGCCGCGTTCTCTAGCAGAGTGCTCGCCTATGAAAGTCAAACACACCCTTCTTGCGTTCGTCCTTCTCCTGGGGCTCGGGGGCGTTTTTTACTATCTCAACGGCCGTCCGGAGAACGCCTCTCCTAATGAGATCCCCAGGGAGAAGATTTTTCCCTTCCGGCCAGACCAGGTGAAGCAATTCACCTTAGAGATCCCCAATGGACCGGCGACAACCATCCAGCGTCTAGAGCCGGCAACGGATCAGAAATGGGAGGTTCTCCAGCCGCAGGGCATAGCCGCGGACAACGACTCGATCCAGGCGTTCCTGGGAGAACTGCCGGCGTTGCAGGCGACGCCGCTGGCGGGCGAAACGGCTCCGGTTTGGTCCCAGTACGGTTTGGATAAGCCTGCCAGGACGTTTTCGTTCAAGCTGCGGGATGGCACTTCCACGGTGCTGTCCATAGGAGGGACGAATCCTAACGGCACGGCGCACTATGCGCGCCGCGGCGATTCCGGGCCGCTTCTGCTGTTGGACGACGTGGAGAACAAATCGCTGCTCGCGAAAACGCTGCTCGATTTCCGCGTCAAAAGGATTCTGCCAATTGATCCGAACCAGGCACAGCGGCTGGTGGTGCATCTCCCCGTGGCGGGGGTTGCTCGTGAAGTGGTGCTTACCAAACAGCCCAGCGGTCTCTGGGACCTGGATGAACCCCGCGTCCGAACCGATCACGGCGCGGCCGGTTATCTGTACGTCACGCTGGCCGGCGGGACGATGGACGCCGTCGTCGAGGAAAATCCCGCTTCGCTGGATCCTTTCGGTCTCGCCAATCCTTCGATCCGCGTAGATGTGACCACCCCGCAGGGCGTGACGTCACTTTTAGTCGGGAAAAGTGTGGCGAATGAACCCGGCGCGGCCGAGGCGTTCTACGCCAAAAACTCTGTTTGGCCGCACGTGTTCACGATTTCGCGCCAGGTCTACGACCAGATCACCCAGCCTCCGGTGAATTACCGCAACCGCTCTCTGTTCGATTTCGAAACCGAGAACGTGAAGCGCGTGGACATTCAGGGTCCTACCGGTGATCTCAGCTTTGAGAAGCGAGACAAGATCTGGTTCAATGTCAGCCGCCTGGCGAAACCGGGGAGCGATGCCACACCGGATGCCAAGGCGGCCCAAGAGACCACTGGCGAGCTCCGGGTCGGAGATTTTCTGAACGACATCCAGGCGTTGCGCATTGCCCAGTACCCCAGCGACGCGCCCGATCGCTATTCC
>JBGPJR010000011.1:0-13627 GCA_041485545.1 Terriglobia bacterium | reverse complement strand
TTAGCCATCGTTGCCTCCTTACAGGTGATGGTGGTTAGGCGGCGTCGCTCGTTTTCCGCGGGCGGCGCTGCCGTCTCTCAAACATTACGCCTCTTAAATTCCGTGGTCAACAGAAATGGTGGGGTGTTGTTATGCCTAGAGCCTCGCGCAGTCCTCGGCTCACGATACGGCTATTGAGGGGTCATGCGCACGTTGGGCAGACCACCTGTCCGCAGACGAAGAGGGCGCTGGATCGAGCCTATGCTGAATTGAGGAATGCGTATTTCGGAGCAACGACAAGGGCCACTCCGGGCGGGAGAAAAACTGGCGGCGACTGAAACGGATGTCCGCCAGGACCAGGTAAGCTGGTCGCGCTCCCTCTGATTTCATGCTAATCCCAAGGGAAGTCTCAAAACTCACGTCACTATGTTGGGAAGGCTCAAAAACGTAGGTAAGTTATAGATGTTGCTATACATAGTTGCCTTTTCTAACATGGTCACATGGAAATGGCCGGTTCTCACCAAACTTAGTGACGCCAAATGTTCTGTTCTCCGCGCGTTATCAACGCGTTCACGCGTCTTTCATGGGTACGGAACGTTCTGTCAAACATGGTCACAAAACCGCCTATTTCGGTCCACGTTCTGTAAACTAGCCTCGTTTCAACACGTTCCGGACTGTTTCGTGTAAACAATGTACTATCATACACTTGCACGTAATCTCCCACGATCTCCCATGAAATCCCGGATAATGGCCTGCGTTGTGTAAACTCACTCCCGGCGCTGGACCGGCTTATGAGGTGTAGAAGGGCACTCTTCGATGCTGCTCGGGTTGCGACGGATGCTGAGCTCCTGCAACGGGCACTCCGCACACAGGCCAGGGACCTTCGCAGCCAGGGCGGTGTCTAAGCCAGCCAAAGGCCGGTCGGGAAATCATTGTATACTGCAACCTTCTGCGGCGATTCGTGGCCATGGGAGTAGGGCTTGCTCTCTCAGCGGATGGATTCAGCAGCTTCCCGGCGTGCGTGGATCTATCTTGGGCTGATCGCCATCAATCTCGCGGTCTATGCTTCGGTGAGGCGTTTCGAGCTGGTAAACTATGACGACGCGCTTTATATCACCGAGCCGCTTCCAGTCTCCCGCGGGCTGACCTGGCAAGGGGTCATTTGGGCGCTGACCACGGGCTACGCGGCCAACTGGCATCCCCTCACGTGGCTTTCCCACATGCTGGACGTTCAGGCGTTTGGCATGAACCCCGGCGCGTTCCATGTTGTCAACCTGCTGCTGCACACCGCCAATACTCTCCTCCTGTTCGGGCTGCTCTGCAAGATGACAGCAGCGGCAGAGCGGAGCGCCGTTGTTGCGGCGTTCTTTGCCGTGCATCCGCTGCATGTGGAATCGGTCGCCTGGGTCGCGGAGCGAAAAGATGTTCTCAGCACTCTGTTCTTCTTGCTGGCGCTGTGGGCCTATGCCGCGTACGTGCAGCGACCCGGGCGCAGCCGTTATGGCTTGGTCCTCCTCTTGTTTGCGCTCGGGCTGATGGCCAAGCCCATGCTGGTGACATTTCCCTTCGTGCTGCTGCTTCTGGACGTCTGGCCCTTGCGTCGTGGGCGCGCCAGCGGCGATTCACAGAACCAGGCGGAGCCTGCTTTTCCTTGGCGGGCTCTGATATTGGAGAAGCTGCCAATGGTGGGACTGTCGGTGGCGGCGAGTGTGGTTGCTGTGCTGATGCAGCAGCGCCGCGGCGCCACTCCCGGCCTCGGTGCGCTTCCCCTGCTATTGCGAATGGAGAACGCTCTGGTCTCTTATGTCGCCTACATCGGGAACACGTTGTGGCCGGCGCATTTGGCGGCCTTCTACCCCTATCCCGCATCCATTCCGGGCTGGAGGGTGGCCGCTGCGGCGTTGGTTCTCGGGGCGGTGTCTGCCGCTGTCCTGCTCAACTTCCGCGGCCGCCCGTATCTTTCCGTGGGATGGCTTTGGTATCTGGGAACTCTGGTGCCAGTGAGTGGCCTGGTTCAAATCGGGAGTCAGGCGCGGGCGGATCGTTACACCTACATTCCGCTCATCGGCTTATTTATCTTGCTGACTTGGGGTGCGGCAGATCTGCTGGCACACTGGCGCTGTCAGCGCTTTGCCCTCGCAGCCGCGGTGCTGCTGATCGCGGCGTGTGGGGTCGCGACCCGCAGGCAGGCGGAGTATTGGCGGAACAGTACCGCGCTCTGGTCGCATGCCTTGGCCGTAACCACCGGGAACTACACGGCCCACAACCTGCTGGGGGCCGCACTAGCCGACGGGGGAAATACGGAAGGTGCCGTGACGCACTACGCCGAAGCGCTGCGCATCCAGCCGCGCTACGCGGACGCACACTATAACCTGGGTGTCGCTCTCGCATCGCAGGGCAAGGTGGCAGAAGCTGCGGCTCACTACGCGGAAGCCCTGCGGATCAATCCCGGCTATGCGGAGGCGCATAACAATCTCGGCATCCTGTTGGCCGAAGCCGGGCGCGTCGCCGAAGCCACGGAGCAGTACACCCAGGCTTTGCGGTCCAAGGAGGACTATGCGGAAGCCCGCGCCAATCTGGGGGCGGCCCTGGCCAGTCAGGGACGTTACGCCGAGGCCATTGCGCAGTACGTTGAGTGTCTCCGGCTGCGGCCCGACTCCCCCGAGGTTCATAACAACCTGGCGAACGCTCTGGTCCGGGCGGGCAGACCCGCGGAGGCCATCAGCCACTACGCCGAGGCATTGCGCCTCCGGCCGGATTACGCCGAAGCGCGCGTCAATTTTGGTATTACTCTGGCCGGGCAAGGGAAGAGGGAGGACGCGGCGCGCCAGTTCTCTGCGGCGTTGCGCATCAACCCGCAGGACGCCCGGGCTCGGAGCGCCCTGGAGCGACTGAACGCGGTTCCCAGCGCGGTTCCCAACCAGGGACCCTGAGTATTGCATTTCCGTTCCTCGCTGCGGCGGCTAGCTGCGACTCTGACTTACAATAGACTGCGCAAGGAGGCTACCCGCTTGCTCCATGCGGAATGGGTGCAGTTTGAACCGACTGTATCGCGAGCGGATGGACCGCTGGGAGAACCGTCTCGCCGCCGGCGAGGCCATTGTAGCGGCCGAGCGGGCGTGGGCACGCCAGCCCGACTTCGTGCCGGCGTGCAGCACTCTGGAGTGGGCGCTCACTTCCAAGCAGCAGCCGTCCGCCGCCCCGCAGAACCGATGATCTTTCTGGCCTGCACCGCGGAAGGGGACTCCCGGAAGTACGCCGATGCATAGAACCAAGAAAGAAGTCTTTGTCGTTCTCCCGGCCTATAACGAAGCAGCCAACATCGGCAACCTGCTCGGTCACATCGAGGAGGCGATGGAGGAAGCGGAAATCTCGTTCACCGTCATCGTGGTTAACGATGGCAGCAAGGATTCGACTGTCCGCGTTGTGGAACAACACAGCGCCGGGATGCGTGTGACCTTGAAGCACCACGCCACGAACCTCGGGTTGGGAGCCACGATTCGCGACGGACTGTTCGAGGCGGCTGCCGTGGCGGGCCCGAATGATATCATCGTTACCATGGATGCCGACGACACCCATACCCCCGGCCTCATTCTGAGGATGGTGAGAATGATCTCGGAGGGTTTTGATGTCGTGATCGCATCCCGATACCAGGCCGGCTCCCGCACGGTCGGCGTGCCCCTAGCGAGGCGGTCGCTCAGTCTCGGCGCCTCCTGGCTATTTCGTCTCGTGTTTCCCATCCAGGGCGTCCGCGATTTTACCAGCGGGTTTCGCGCCTACCGTGCCGCTGCTATACAAGGAGCCATTGCCGAGTACGGCAAGGGCTTCGTGGACCAGGACGGCTTCCAGTGCATGGTGGACATCCTCCTGAAACTGCGGCGGATGCCCTTGATCATTGGAGAGGTCCCCTTCATCCTCCGCTACGATTTCAAAGAAGGGGGGACCAAAATGAACGTCCATAAGACGGTGCTGAACACCATGCGCCTCATGATCCGAAGAAAGTTGGGACGATGAAAAACGCAGCCCCTACTTTCGGGGAAGACTACTTTGGGCAATACTACGCGGACTACGAGCGGCAGAACCCCCCCGGCAAAATGAAGTTTTACCGGTGCCTGGCAGAGCAGTGCGTGGGGAACGCTCCGCGAGCCCGGTTGCTGGATGTCGGCTGCGCCTTCGGAAAATTCCTTGCGGCGGCCAATCCATCCTGGGAGCGCTTCGGGTCGGACGTGAGCGAGTTTGCAATCGCCCGGGCTCAAGCCTCTTTTCCAGATATCGCTTTTTGCGTTTCCAGCGCCACGGAGCTGCCTTTTGAAGGGCTCTTCGACGTGATCACTGCCTTCGATACCATTGAACATGTTTCGGCGCTGGACCAAGTTGCGAACGCTGTAAGAGGTAAACTCCAGGCGCGGGGGCATTTCATATTTGTGGTCCCCGTATATGACGGACTCACCGGGCCGTTCATCCGTCTCTTGGATAAGGATCCAACCCATGTCCACAAATGTTCCCGCGATTTCTGGCTGCAGTGGACCGAGTCGAATTTCCAGCTCCTGGAATGGTGGGGAATTTTCCGTTACTTGTTTCCAGGGGGATATTACCTTCACGCTCCAACGAGACTTCTGCGCCAACATACTCCTGCGATTGCGGTGACTGCACAAAAAAAGTAGCCTCCATGCGAAAAAAGGCGCTTCGAGAGCGCAGCAAGCCAAAGGAACGCCCTGCTTCCGCGCCAGATCGCCTTCGCTGGATTCCCAAGTTCGAGACGGTGATGGCTCTCTGCCTGCTCGCATTCATCGTCGCGCTCCACATATGGGTCCTGCGGAACGCCGGTGCCCTCTGGCGGGATGAGGTGAGCACGCTGGGGGCGGCGACGGTACCCTCGCTCTCCCAGCTCTGGGCCACGCTCCGCCATGAATCCTTCCCCCTGCTGCCCTACCTCCTCGTGCGACTGTGGACCGGGGTCGGCTGGATGGGAAGCAGCGATGCCAGCCTGCGCGTTTTCGGTGCCGTGGTCGGCCTCGCGTTGGCGGCGGCTCTGTGGGTCAGCAGGAGGCTGCTTGGATATCACGCGCCACTCTTCTCGTTGGTCCTGTTTGGATTGAATCCAACCTTGATTGTCTGGGGCGATTCGCTTCGTGGGTACGGCCTCGGCTGCCTCTCAATCTTGCTGGCTTACGGTCTGGTCTGGAGAGTGGTGCAATCACCAACGCCAAGATGGATCGCACTAGCGGCCGCGGTTTCCATCCTGAGCGTGCAGTGTCTGTACCAGAATGCGTTCCTGTTGTTTGCCATCTGTGCTGGCGGATGTGTGGTCTGCCTGCGCAAGAGCCGCTGGAAAACAATGCTCTGGGTGCTCGCCATCGGCGCCGCCTCCGCGCTGTCTCTGGTTCCCTACTTGCCCACGATTGCGGCCTCTCAAGGCATGACCGTCGCCGCGCAAGCGTCCTTCGATTTCGCGCACATCCGGGAGGTTTTTGCAACGGCCCTGAGTCCCCAAGGCGGCTTCCTGTTGTGGTCCTGGTACATCAGCGTGGGACTGGGCATCCTAGCCGGCTTTTATCGGATCATCTCAAAATCATCCCACCCCAAGAATGCTGAGGGCACGGACTTGGCGATTTTCGCGCTCACCATAGTGGTTACCAGTACGGTGTCGTTTCTCCTGTTCCTGAAGAGAACCGGGTTTACGACCGAGCCCTGGTATTACCTGGTTTTGATGGCCGCCATCGCTGTCTCTATCGACATCCTAATGGAACCGCTCGCCACGACAAACCCAGTCAGGCTCGGACGGCTGGCGGTGGTACTCGCGGTAGCGGCAGCAGCCCTTCCAGTGGACTGGACGGAGCTCGCTGACCGACATACCAACATTGACCTGATCGCTTCCTCGCTTCAAGATCGAGGGGCACAAGGAGACTTCGTGGTAGTCAACCCGTGGTTCTATGGCGTCACGTTCCAGCGCTATTACCAAGGGGCCGCATCTTGGACGACGGCGCCTCCCATTTCGGAGCTCCACTTGACCCGTTACGATTTGTTGCTGAAAGAAATGACGAAGGAACATCCGCTACAACCGGTCTTGGATCGCATGGGGGAAGCTCTCCGCTCCGGGAACCGCGTGTGGGTGGTGGGAGGCCTTTCAGCTCCGCCCCAGGGGCAGCTCCCCGCTTCGCTGCCGCCAGCGCCGAATGGCCCCAATGGATGGTATAGCGGCGATTACCTGGTGGCTTGGACGATGCAACTGGGACACTTCATCCAGTCGCACGCAACGGCGGGGGGAGAGGTCCAACTCGAGATCATCCAGCCGGTGAGTCCTTACGAAGACGCCCCGCTGTGGGAATTCAGCGGCTGGCGTCCGTAGCCTTGTCCAGGCCCGCAGGCTCGCAGCAGCCTCGTGGGTGCTCACTCCCAAGCAGCAGCCGTCCGCCGCCGTAGCCCAAATCATTTATACTGCAAGTTTCTGGACGATTCCGCGAGGTACGGAGGACGGCTTGCTTTCTCAGTGGACCAACCACGTCGGAGTTGCCTTAAACCGCGCCTACCGCAGCGGCATGGATCGCTGGGAGACTCGCTTGGCGGCCCGCGCCACCGACCGGGTGGTGCGCAGGTTCGATTGGGGATTGGAGTGGACGCGCGCCTGGCCCTGCGCCTCGCGTATCCCACACGACGGCCATGCGCCCGGCGCGTACCTCACCCTGCTGAACGAGGCCGCGGTCGAGAACAGCGACGAGTTTTACGGCTACACCACCCCCTCCGACTTCCGCCTGACGCGAAATCTGCTGCGGTTCACCTCTGCGGTCCGGACGCCGCATCCGGAGAACGACCGCGTCCACGCGCAGTGGTTTCCGGCGCCCAACCGCAGCGGCCGCGCGGTGATTGTGGTGCCGCACTGGAACGCCAAGGCGCACGAGCACGGCACGCTGAGCCGGGGCCTCCAATTTCTGGGACTGTCCGCGCTGCGGCTGAGCCTTCCGTATCACGACTACCGCATGCCGGCGGAGCTCAACCGCGCCGACTACGCCGTTTCCGCCAACGTGGCGCGGACGGTGGACGCGGCGCGCCAGGCCGTGGTGGACATTCGCTCTTGCGTGGACTGGCTGGAAACGCAGGGCTACCGCAAGATCGGCATTGTGGGGACCAGCCTCGGCTCCTGCTATGCCTTTTTGGCCAGTGCGCACGAGCCGCGCCTCCAGGCCAACGTGTATAACCTGTTTTCCCTCCATTTTGCCGACGCTGTCTGGACGGGCCTCACCACGCGGCACATCCGCCAGGGCATGGACGAGCATGTGGAGTTGGAACTGCTGCGCGCCGCCTGGAAAGCGATCACGCCGCTGAGCTACGTGGACTGCTACGCGCGCTACCCCAAAAAGTCGCTGTTCATTTACGCCGATTACGACACCACCTTCCTGCCCGAGTATTCGCGCGCCATGCTGCAGGAGATCCGCCTGCGCGATCTGGAGCATGAGGCCGTCGTGCTTCCCTGCGGCCATTACACCATGGGCCGCAAGCCCTTCAACCTCCTGGACGGCTACCACATCTGCTCCTTCCTGCTCCGCTCGCTATAACCGTTCCGTAAAGCCTTGATTTGGCGAAACGGTTGCGCTACCCTAGGGCCAGTTAATAGCGGGGATAAGCAGTCCATCCGGGGAGGGCAACTCGGTGGCACGGTCCGCAAACCAATCCGATTTATTCCGGCTTTCTAGTTCTGTGTTGTCTGTTGCGGCACGCGGCGCATTCCGTCTGGGCGTGCGGCGTGGAGCAGGCCAACAACCTAACCCTCACTAACCAGAAGGGGGAACCTCATGGACGAAGAGACGCACGTGGGCCCGAGCAAGGCTTTTCACATCGTTCTGTGGGCGCTGCAGGTGGCCGCAGCGATGGCGCTTTCCTTGACCGGCGCGGCCAAGATCGCCGGCTCCGTAGAGATGGTGCAGCGGTTTACTACACTCGGATTCGGCCAGTGGTTACGCTACGCCACCGGTGGGCTAGAGATTGCGGGAGCTTTGCTGATCGTGTTTCCGGCAACTGCCTTTGTGGGTGCCTGGCTGATGGCGTTGTTCATGGCGGCAACCACGATGGGCCATCTGGCCGTGCTGCATATCAGCCCGGCCTTGCCGCTCAGTTTGCTGGTACTGATGGTGATCGTGGGCATCGGGCGGCGGCACAAGAGGAAGGTTCACCACCACCACCTGACGCCGCACCCGGCGCACCCCGTGCACTAGCGCATCCCTGCCCCCGCGCCTGGAGGGAAGCCCTCGGGTTGGGTAGCCAGTTAGGGTAAAATGCGCCGCAGTCGGCGGACTTCATCACCGTTACGAACGCCGAGCCGCCTGACTTCCTTGACGCCGGAGTTGGATCGAGTGCAGCGGTGCTAATCTGCGAGTCAATCGGCGCAAGCCTGCCCCGTTTCACCCAAGGCCAAAACCATCCCTAAAACTTAAGGGATTCCCCAATCAGAATCTCAACCAAACAATGTTGTTCTTGCGGTGGTTTGGGCTTTGATCAGACGCTTTTCATCGCGGATGGAGTTTTTGCTAGGCACAACCAGCACCATTCGATGTTGATCGAGCTGTGCGACCAACCCCTGATCCGGGAATAGAATCCAAGCCGTCATTTCCCACGATCGGACCACCCAAGTGCACGATCTAGTTTTGGCGAAGGACAGGTTTCGGCGTCGCGTTCTTTGGCGGTGAATTCATGTGCAAAAGAGGCCTGCTGGGCTAAGCAGTCGTACATATTTATCAGGGCGTCGTAGTGGTAGGCTTCGCACTATCCTTTTCGGGTGCGGCGAGTTCGCCATAGCTGCAGCTGTCGATGCCTGAGGCACGAAAATGGACGAGGACCTTGGCCTTCGGTGCCGAGGACTTGACAACCTCCAGAGCAATGTTTGCCGTACAGAGACCTTTAGCACGCGCGATTAAGCGATAGCGACCAGGGGGAACAGCCCTAAACTCGAACTTACCATTGGCGTCGGCTCGGACGCTGGCTACAGGCGTGTGATCCTTCTCCGTGAACAGGACGTAGCATGCTCCTGGAACGCCTGGTTGTTTCTCCGTCCCCACATCGATCTCGCTATTACCCTCAATTAGATGTACCTTCAGGGGGCGAATCTCGACCTGATTGTGATTCTCATAAACAGTTGAACAGCTGGAAGAATCTTCGCCCTGGGGTGCAGCGAAGGAACACTTCCCAACCAGGAGTCCCAACCCAAGGATGATAACCCGCGCTTCGTGAATAGTCATTGTTTCTTTCTATCCGCCTGACGGGTGGCCCACACAAACGTCGTTCGTAAACCATCGAGCCTGCTCGCATCGGGCGAGAGTGCCAAAGGACCTTCGGGGGGGGGTGCCCCACTCGTGCTTGCACGAGTGGGATTTTATCTCTCCGCGAGCCTTCTTCCTAGCGGCGGACGCGGCGAAGGTTCCAGCGGAGGTACTGCAAGGATACCCCTTCCTTACTGCCGTAGGCCCAAGCGCAGCCACACCGCATGGACCGCATTGTCTTGTGGCCGCTGCCGCGCGAATCCCGGTAGAATCTCTGTGTGGAAGAAACTGCCGCGAGCGCCCGCTTCTCTTCGCGCCTGTCGTGGGACCTGCGGCCCAATCGGCTGGCGCAACTGCTGGAGGAAAAGCGCCGCGCCGGCGTCCAGGTCCTGGACCTGACCGAATCCAATCCCACGCGCTCCGGGTTCGTCTACCCGGCTGACGAGATTCTGCAGGCGCTGGGAGACGCGTGCTCGCTGCGTTATGACCCCGCGCCCGCGGGAGATCCTGCCGCGCGCGAGGCCGTGGCCAGCTACTACAGCGCGCGCGGTCTAGCGGTCTCGCCAGACCGCATCTTGTTGACCGCCAGCACGAGTGAGGCTTATTCCTTTGTGTTCAAGCTGCTGGCAAATCCCGGCGACGAGGTTCTGGTCCCGCGCCCGTCCTATCCGCTATTCGATTTTCTGGCAGCGCTGGAATCAGTGCGCACGGTGCGCTACCCGTTTTTCTATCATGAAGGGTGGGAACTCGATGCGGCGGCCCTGCGCGCAGGGCTGACCGACCGCACGCGCGCCGTCGTCATCGTCAACCCTAACAACCCCACCGGCTCGTTCCTCAAACAGGAGGAACGGGCGGCGCTGGTCTCGCTGTGCCGCGAGCGCGAGCTGGCGCTGATCTCCGACGAGGTCTTCTCCGACTACACTTTCCCTGCGGCAGAACAAGATCCGCGCCGCGTCGCTTCGCTCGCCGGTGAGGAGCAGGTGCTGACGTTCTGCTTGAGCGGCCTCTCGAAAGTTGCCGGGCTGCCACAGATGAAGGCGGGTTGGATCGTGCTGGCCGGACCTGCGGCCGCGCAAGCGGCGGCGCGCGAGCGGCTGGAGTTGATCGCCGACACGTATCTCTCGGTGGCGACACCCACGCAGCACGCCTTGCCACGGCTGCTGGCTCTCGGCGAGGCAGTTCGCTCACAGATCCAGGCGCGCGTGCGGGAAAACCTAGCTTGGCTGCAAGCCGCCATCGCGAGCGAATCCAGCTGCGGCGTGCTCCAAGCCGAGGGCGGCTGGTACGCCATCATCCAAGTGCCGCGCACGCGTAGCGAGGAGCAATGGTGCCTGGACCTGCTGGAGCGCGACCACGTGCTGGTGCAGCCCGGCTTTTTCTACGACTTTGACGCGGAAGCTTACCTGGTGGTGAGCCTGCTCCCGCCCACCGAGACTTTTCACGAAGGCATCGCTCGTCTGCTGCAGGCGGTTGGGCGTGCGGAGTAGGGAATCGTCGCGCGGTTCTGGAAGCGGCGTGGCATACAATAGAGGGAATGGACGCCAACGCCGCAGCGAACCCAGAGGGATCCTCGGCCGCGCACGCCGCAGGCCAGGCGCAGCCGTGCATCCGCGCGCGCGACGTCTCGCGCCACTACACCATGGGCCCGGCGGTGATTCCTGCGGTGGAGCAAGTGTCGCTCGAGGTAGCGAGCGGCGAGTTCGCGGCGCTTCTGGGACCCTCCGGCTCGGGCAAGTCCACGCTGCTGCACCTGATCGCGGGCCTCGACCGGCCGACCAGTGGCTCGATTGAAGTGGCCGGGCAGGAACTGGCGCGGCTTTCTTCCGAAGAGCTGGCTCGCTACCGCCGCCACACCGTGGGCATGGTTTTCCAGGCATTCAATCTCATCGCCACGCTTCCGGTATTCGACAACGTCGAGCTGCCCTTGCGCCTCTCGGAGGTGGACCGTGCGGAGCGGCGCGCGCGCGTGGAGGAAGCGCTGGCGCGCGTGCGTCTGAGCGAGCGCCGCAATCACCGGCCGGGCGAGCTTTCCGGCGGCGAGCAGCAACGCGCGGCCCTGGCGCGCGCGCTGGTGAACCGCCCGTCGCTGCTGCTGGCCGATGAACCCACGGGGAACCTCGACAGCCGCACGGGCGAAGAGATCATGGAGCTGATTGCCGAGTTGAATCAGAAGCTCGGCATGACGGTGCTGCTCGTGACGCACGAGCGGCCGCTGGCGGAGCGCTTCGTCCGCCGGATGATTTTCATGGCCGACGGTCGCGTAGTCGAGGATCACAACGGGGCCCACGCGCGGGAGGCACCATGAAGCTGCCGGATCTGGTCGAGATGGCGGCGCGCAACCTGCGCAATGCGCGGCTGCGCAACGGGCTCACGACGGCGGGCATCGGCGTGGGTATTGCTTCGTTGGTGGCCATGCTGTCGCTCGGCGTGGGATTGCAGGAGCTGGCGGGGAGGCGCTTGTCGCGCTCCGGGCTGTTTAACACCGTGGTGGTTTCCCCGTGGGCCGACTCACGCCAGATGGCGCGCGAGGGGGGACCTCCCGGAGCGGGCGGGCCGGCCGGGGCTGGAGGTCCGATGGGACAGAGGCCGCCGGAGGGTCCGCCGGCGCTGCTGGATGAGACGGCGCGGCGCGCCATTGAGAAGCTGCCGGGAGTGGTAGAGGCGTTGCCGGAGATCCGCTTTGTCGGCGAGCTGCGCTTGGAGGGCAAATCCTACATCGTGCCGGCTGGCGGCCTGCCGGCGTCGGCGCGCGACGATGAGGCTTTCGATACGTTGCAGGGCCAGTTCTTTTCCGGGCCGCAGGCGGCCGAGGCCGTCGTGAAGCTCGACTTTGCGCGCGAATGGAATGAGGCCCGCCCGACCTCCATCCTCGGGAAGGAACTCGTGCTGCGCTACGCCGAGCGCCAGGCCCTCACCCCCGAAGAGGAGCCGGGCACGACCAATTCCGGGTCCGAGTCCGCAGACACCCAGTATGGCTTTACGGTGGTGCGGCGGGAGCAGCCGCTGCGCGTCGTCGGGATCATTGACGCCGACCCCTACGGCGGGATGCGCGCGGTCTCGCGGGCGCGCGTGTTCCTGCCGATTGGGCTGGTGGAGAATCTCAACATTATGCAGCCCACCGATCTGCGCAGCATGGTGCAGAGCGCGGACGGCCAAAAGACCTATCCCAGCCTGATGACGCGCGTAGCTGATCCCGCGCGGGTCTCCGAGGTCGAGAGCGCGATCAAGCAGATGGGCTTCCGCACCTACTCGATTCTGGACGCCGCGCAGAGCCTGCAGCGTTTCTTCGTGATCCTGGACCTGCTGCTCGGCATCTTCGGGAGCATGGCGCTGGCCGTGGCCTCGCTCGGCATTGTCAACACGCTGGTGATGGCGGTGCTGGAGCGGCGGCGCGAAATCGGCATTCTGAAAGCCCTGGGCGCGAGCGACCGCGACGTGAAGCGGCTGTTCTTTGTCGAGGCCGGCGCCATGGGACTGGCGGGCGGGGCGGTGGGCGTGGCGTTCGGGTGGCTCATCAGCGTGGCGATCAACTGGGGCACCGCGTTCTACCTGAGCCGCCGCGATTTTCCGCCCGAGACGGTCTCGGCCATTCCGTTGTGGCTGGTGGGGGCGGCCCTCGCGTTTTCCGTGGCCGTGAGCCTGGTAGCCGGCATGTACCCGGCGGGACGCGCGGCGCGGCTCGACCCGGTGCAGGCGATTCGGTATGAGTGAGGCAGGCAGAACTCAGAAGTCAGGAGCCAGAAGGAAGAGCAGGCCCCTCGTCGCTGCGCTCGTCGGGATGACGGCGTGGGTGATTCTGGCAGGCGCGGCCGTGCGCCCAGGCGCTGCAGATGCAGGCCGGGCGGAATGCCGCGCGATGCCGAGCGCCATCCTGCAGCGCGCGGTGCGCTACTGCGTGCTACTGCCGCCGGACTTTGACGCCGAGAAGACGAGACGCTTTCCCGTTCTCTATTACCTGCACGGCCTGGGCGACAACGAGCAGTCGCTGCTCCAGACCGGCGGCTGGGAGATGATTGAGCAGTTGCGGGAGCAGGGCAAGATTGGCGAATTCATCGTAGCGGTGCCGGATGGCGGCCGCAGCTTCTTTGTGAACTCGCGGGACGGCAAGGAGCGCTACGAAGATTTTTTCATGAAGGAATTCCTCCCCGCCATCGAGCAACGCTACCGCGGGCTGCGGACGCGCGCCAGCCGTGGCATCAGCGGAACTTCCATGGGCGGCTACGGTGCGCTGCGCTTTGCGTTCAAGTATCCGCAGCAGTTTGCGGCCGTCTCCGCACACAGCGCCGCGCTGTTCGACGATTTGCCGGAAACGGCGACAGAGCTGTTCGGCAGAAACTTCCGCGCCTTCGGCGACCCGCTGGACCAGGCCTATTGGAAGCAGAACACGCCGCTGGCTC